>JBDTTD010000020.1:0-17903 GCA_039930805.1 Gemmatimonadales bacterium
GTCCATGCTTCAGTCGGTGGTGGATGGCGGCACCGGTCGCGTGCTGCGCCGGATGGGAGTACGCGGACCTGTCGCGGGGAAGACGGGCACCACCAACAACGGTGCCGATGTCTGGTTCATCGGCTATACCCCGACACTGGTGGCGGGGTTCTGGTTCGGCTACGACTCACCCCGGCCGATCTCCTCCAATGCCTCCGGCGGCCGCCTCGCGGCGCCGGCGTGGGCGACGTTTTATCTGGACGGGTGGCACGAGCGATCGCCAACCGGATCCTGGCGTCCGCCGGGCGGCCTGACCGAGCGCACCATTGACGCTTCGAACGGGGAGCTGGCCAACGAATGGTGCCCCGACACGCAGCGAGAATGGTTCAAGAGCGGGACCGAGCCGACCACCATCTGCCGGACGCACAATGCCCCGATTCTCGACCAGCTCGAGGAGTTCGGCCGTAAGGTCGGAAAGGTATTGGAGCGGATCTTCGATGGACTTTAGTGCCCGGCCCCTAGAGCGTCGGGGTCACCCGTGCGGACAGAGCCTTGAGCTGCCGGGGAGGCAGGTAGTGCAGCAGTTGCTGGCGGACATCCTCGGCTTCGCGAAGCACCTTGCCGGGATACCGCCGGCAGCTCGGCGTCGCTCTGCTTCGGATGCAGCCGTTGTACCGTAGGAGCGCCGAGCGTACATCCTTGGTTCGCTTGAGATAGCCGGCGAACACGCGGGATCCATGGCAGATGTTGGCTTCCACTTGGAGCAGGTCATCGGAGTCGCAGTCGAATACGCCGGCGTGAAACCGCATCACCTGCATCAGTCCAACCGCTCCCCGGTTGCTCACCGTCTCCGGTTCGAGCCGGGCGTTCTCGGTAATGAGCACCCCCGCCAGCAGACTCGGCGCAATCTGGAGCTCGCGGGCTTCCTTCACGATGGCTCGTGCGACGCGGTTCGCGATCTCGGGGTCCGTCCGCCGCCGGAAGATCTGAGCGAGCGGAAGATGGTCGTAGCGGCTGACCACTTCGCGTTCCAGCGTGGCGCTGTCGGCTGGAGCCGCCGGTAGGGTGGCCGTGCGCGGAGCGAGGATGACGGCCAAGGGGGACGAATCCAGCTGGGCCGACGGTGTCAACACCAGCGCGCCGGCAAACCCCGCGGCAGCCAGGAAGGTCACGAATGGCCGGCTGGGTGTCCGAAGAGGACGCAGGAACGCGGAGCTGGGTCTGTTCATGGTCCGGCCCAGGTATGCAAAATCCGGGCACACTAAATCCGGAGAGCCAGCGCGGCACGATTCATCTACGTTGGGTCAAATGACTTAGCCGGATGCAGCGGGCGACACCAGGCGCGAGACTGCGGGGCCAAGCTGGGGGCGGAATGGGTGCCGGGCGGCAGGATCTGCCAGAGGGTGGGCAGGCCGCGGCGCCGCCAGCCGGGATCAGCCGGCCTGAGCCGACTGCAAGAGCCTCATCATGGCCAGGTCGTAGAAATCGGGCGAAGGGTCGTCTTCGGCAATGTCATACTTCTGCTGTGGCGTCTCCAGGATGAGCGGAATTCCCCCGGTTCGCCTGTCCTGGAGGAGCCACTCGAAAGGCTGACGGCCGATCTTGCCCTCTCCAATGAGCACGTGGCGGTCCTTGTTCGATCCGAGTGCACCCTCGCTGTCGTTCAGGTGAAAAAAAGACGGCGCCGAGCCGGTGGCTTCCTCGAACTCGTCGAGCACCCGGGTGAGGTCGCTCTGCGAGCGGGTAATGTCATGCCCCGACGCGAGCAGGTGACAGGTGTCGAGGCCATACCCAGTGCGGTGGCGCAGGCGGGCCGGCACGGAATGAAGGATCGCTCCCACTTCCGCCGCGGTCCGGCCCAGTGTCATGCCGGCTCCCGCTGTGTTCTCTACCAGAAGCCGGGTATCTCCCTCGATCGCCTCCAGTGCGTCGGTGATAGCGCTGGCTACCCGCTCCGCCGCCGTCGCCCGGTCCCCGGAGGTGGCTGCACCCGGATGGAAGCAGACGCCGCCAACGCCGAGCGCGGTCGAACGCTCCAGCTCCTTCCGCAGGCCGGCGCGGGCGCGGGCCAGCTTGGTCTCGTCCTCTGTGGCCGTGTTCAGCACATATGCTCCGTGCACCACCACGTGCTCGGGGCTGATTTTCGCCTGGGCCAGCGCCGTGCGAAAGCGCTGGATGCGTTCCGGCTTGATCGTCGCCTTGTCCCCATAGTATTGCGGCGGGGCCGTGAAGATCTGGAGGGCCCGCATGCCTGCGTTTCCCGCGCGGAGGGCGGCCATGTGGATCCCGCCATTCGCCACCGTGTGCGCGCCAATAAAATGGTCCACCAGTATCCCCTTCCTCCTGTTTCGGTGACGGTCGGCACAGACGGGCCGGTGCGAACCTGCGATGGTGCACCATCGACAAGACGCTACCCCAGAGGAGGTTAATGTGGCCAAGGACAAGAACGAAGCCATCAACAGCTACATCACGGACATGCTCGCGCTCGAGGATCACATCGAGAAGGCCGTCCGCGGGCAGCTGGAAGATCTGGACAAATATTCCGACGTCACCCGCGAGCTGAAGCAGATCCACCACACGGTCGAGCGCCATATTTCCGACCTGCGGAATCTGAGCGAGCGGCGCGGGGCGGGTGGTCCGGCAGATGTCGTCAAACGGGCGGGCTCAGCGGTGCTGGGACTCGGTGCTGCGGCCATCGACCTGGTACGGCGCGAGGGTTTGCCGAAGAATCTGCGGGACGACTACACCGCCTTCAGCCTGGCAACGATCGGGTACGTGATGCTCTACACCACGGGACTGGGATTCGATGACCGGGAGGTCGCCGACCTCGCCCGGCAGCACTTTACCGATTACGCCGAGGCCGTCACCCGGCTCCACGACGTCGTACCGGCGGCGGTGATTCGGTTCCTCAAGGAGGACGGGTTACCGGTGCGGGAGGACGTGCTGCCTGAGATCAGCCGGACGATAGAGGAGGTGTGGCACGCGGAGTCGGATCAGGCGCCACGGGCAGAAGAGACGCCGGTCGGGCCGCGCCGTTAGTACGCTGTCCGTTCCGATCTCCGTTCGAGTGTTCGGGGTGATGCCGGCAGAAGAATAGCCGGGCCGGCATCACATTCAGCGGCTCGAAGTCCTGGCGCACCAGGGCAAAGACCTGCTGGAGATAGGGCAGAACGGTGCGGGTGAACTGGTAGACGAGAAAAGCGCCCGTGGGGTGCAGGACCGAATGGGTTTTGCGAAGGATAGTCTCTCGTATGTGGGCCGGCATGGTCGTGTAGGGAATGCCGGAGATCACGTAGTCCGCTTGACGCAGATCCAGGCGCGCCAGCGCCGCATCGGCGTCGGCCGCAGACCCGTGAATGACATGCAGCCGCTCGTCTCGTACCTTGCCCCGAAGAAACCGCACGAAGTCGGCGTTGGTCTCCATCGCAATCAACACCGCATCCGACCGCATACGCCGGAGGATCTCGGTGGTGAAGGTCCCCACACCCGGCCCGTACTCCAGAAACACCCGAGCCCGGGACCAGTCCACTTCGCTCAGTACCTTATTGACCAAAAAGCGGGAGCTGGGGATCAGGCTGCCAAGCATCTTCGGATGCTTGATGAAGTTGCGGCTGAAGAGCAGAATCTGGGCCGAACGTGAGGTGCGCTGTGCGGGCACGGAGAGAGGTCTGCCTTTCAGGAGTAGTCTGGCCGGCCCCAACTGCCCGGCGCCGGAATCGGCCGGCGCCGGCGGGCGAAGGGAGTATGTAACGCGCCCGGGAGGAAGCTAGTGGCTCTTTGCAGTGTCCCTCTTCAACTCGCCTTCCTTGTGGACGGTGTCCGCGCGGATCGTCGTGTCGCTGGTAATGATCGTGGTGTCCTGGGTGGACCGGGTAGTGACCGTGGTGTCGACCGATACGGTGCGCCCAGTATCCTGGCCGCGCTTTTCGCACGCGCTCAGCGCGGCCACCAGCGCCAACCCCGCCAATAGCATCTTCATTTTTCCCTCTCGATGAGTGTGCTCCTGCCCAGCCTTGGGCTCCGCTCCCGAGTCCGCCATGTCGGACCGGACTCAGATGTTGCAACCCAGCCGGCCGCCGCCGCAGTGATTGGTCTCACCGTTGTTTCCGTCGGTCGGCACCTGAGGGGCCCGCAAGTTTAGCCCGGAAACCCCCTCCCTGCAACGGCATGCCCTCCGACGACCGGGCCGGCTAAGGTCTGGACCGGCACCTCGGCGTATGGGTACCCGCGCTGGCGCAAACCAGTCTTCTATCCGGTCGGTCTGCCCGCCCGCGAAGAGCTAAGCTGCTACGGCAAGGAGGTCTACGCGTACTTCAAACACCACTGGGAGGGATACGCGATCCGAGACGCGATCGAGCTGCGCGCGCTACTAGGGATTGAGCGCTAGCGCTCAACCCACCTGGTCAGCTCCGTCGCCGGCTTGCGGCGGCGGGGGGGATCCCGTTCAGCCGGATAGCCCAACGAGATGAAACCGACTACCCGGAACTTGTCAGGAACTTCCGCCAGCTGCAGCAGCTCCGGATCCTGCATCACCCCACCGGACTTTAGAAACGTCCCGAGGCCGAGCGATTCTGCCGCAATCATGAGATTGGCAACGGCCATCATGACCGCCGCGTAGTCTTCTTCCCGGGTGATCTCATCCGGATTCGCTGCCGCCATCGCCACGATGTAGACCGGCGTCTCCTTACTCTCCCGCCGCACTTTGTCAGCGCCGGCCAGCGCTTCCGGCGTTGCGGGATCCGAATAGCGCTTGAGCCGATGCTTTGCCCGGATCTCGGCCAACCGGTCCCTGGCCGCTCCGGTGAGGACCGTGAAGCGCCAGGGCTCGGTGAGCTTGTGGTTCGGGGCGCGCACCGCGCAGGCGAGCAGTTGCTCGATGGTCTCTCGCGAAACCGGGTCGGATCGAAAGCGGCGCACCGAGATGCGCTGGTTGATCGCGGCAATGGCATCCATGGACTGGAATCTAGCGGGTAGCGGGGCCCTGGTTCTGGAACAGCCGTGCCACGCAGTTCAATGCCACGACGTCGTAGACGGCATGGGCCACGATCGGCGCGAGGAGATTTCCTTGGAGAAGAAACAGGCCGCCGAGATACAGGCCTGCCAGACCAGCCAGCAAGGCATAGGCCGGGGAGATGAAGTGAGCCAATCCGAACCCCGCACTCGCAAGCACCAGCGCCGCCCACTCCGGCAGCAGCCGAGCGAGCCCGGTCTGCACCACGCCGCGGAAGAGAACCTCCTCAGCTAATCCAGCCAGGGTCGCCAGGAAGACCAGCGAAACCGGAGAACGCGGGGCGAGTAGCGGTCCCAGCTCGTCCACAACCAGCGCGACGAGGCCGCGGATGGATTTGGTGCTGGTGGTGAGCGTCCAGCGCAACCCCAGCAGGAGTGGAACTGCGGCTGCAATCCCCACGCCCACGCCGGTGAGAGTCGGCCTGGTTTGTCCCAGTGGTGAAATGTCCAGCCACCGCCCCAAAGCCCAGGCGAGCAGGAGCAGTCCCGTCTCTCCGGCCAGAGCGAGTCCAAGAAAGCGCTGGCCCTCCGCGAGGGATGAGCCCTCCTGAGGGGTATCTACTTGGCCCGCTCGAGATAGACGCCGTCGCGAGGGTTCACCCGCACCCGTTCCCCCTCGCTGATGAACTCGGGAACCTGAATGGTGACGCCGTTGCTCAACTTGGCCGGCTTCGTACTGGCGGTCTTGGTGGCGGTCTTCATGACCGGCGCGGTCTCGACCACCTCCAGCTCGGCTACCGACGGGAGCTCGATCGAGATCGGTCGGCCATTCAGCCAATCGGCCTGAAAGTTTACTCCCGATTCGAGCCACTGGGCCTGGTCTCCTGCCATCTCCAGATCGAGGGTATACTGCTCGTAGGTCTCCGCGTCCATGACGTGGACCCCATTCCCGTCCCGATACATGACCTGCAGTTGTTTGGTGTCCAGCCGGGCCTCGTCCACGAACTCGGTGGCGCTGAATCGGTGCTCGAAGGTCGAGCCGGTGTTAAGGTTTCTCATCCGGGCCTGGACGAACGCCCGCAGGTTCCCCGGCGTCCGGTGGGTGAACTCCATCACCCGGCAAGGCTGGCCCTGGAAAAAAATCACATGACCCCGGCGAATATCGGTGGCCTTCATCGCGTCTGACCCCCTGTGGTGGCCGAGTGTGGGCGGGGCTCCGCCCGCGTGGACTGGAAACTACACGCCATCAGTGCTTTGAGCGGGGTGGCCCTCGTCACATCAGCCGCAGCTGCCTTGTTTCTATCTTGCAGGTCAGCCAGCAGCAGGCCCACCTTGATGGCCGTTCATCCGGCCCGAGAGCGGTCATATCGCCATTGGCCAACCCCGCCGACTTCGGACTGACGTGTCACGATGACGACCCGCGGCTACGCCTGGAGGCGTGGCGTCGCAACGTGGGGGAGCAGGTTGCTCTCGACCTGACAGACCCGCAGGCCACACAGAGCGCGCCGCTCGCTCGAAGCCTGGTGATTTTGAGCTGGAATGTGTGGATCGGCCGCGGTCGCTTGCGCGAAGTCGTCTCCCGGATTCGGAACGGAGACTACGTCGACCTCGGTGCTGACCCCGACGTGCCACTCGTGGTGCTGGCCCAGGAGGCCTACCGCTGCGACGCGTCGGTGCCCCGGCATCTCGAAGGCCAGGCTGGGCGGGTATTTATTGCTCAGCTCGGACCGCAGGAAGACGTGGTGGAGACCGCGGGTGCGCTCGGCATGAACCTGCGCTACGCCCCCTCGATGCGAAACGGCGCCGGCCAGAGCGATCGGGGAAATGCGATCCTCTCCACTCTCCCGCTCGACAGCGCTCACGCGATCGAGCTCCCCCTGGTCCTCCAGCGGCGGGTAGCGGTGACGGCCACCCTGACACTGGGGAGCACCAGGCTTCAGCTGGTCAGTGCGCATCTCGATCCGCGCGGGCCGCCGGGGCACAGATGGCTCGGTGCGGCGGGACGGGCGCTGCAAGCTCAGCATCTTCTCACCGCGGTCAAGGATGACACTGCCATCCTCGGCGCCGACCTCAACCTCGGCCGGGGTCGCTACGAGCCCACCTGGCGCCTGCTGGGCGAGGCCGGCTTCACCTTCGGCGTCCCGCCTTCCCTTCCGCGCTGGCGGCATACCTTTCACTCCCTGCCACGACTGGTTCTGGACTATCTTCTGGTCCGCGACCGGGTGGGCGTCATCGGCCAAGCGCGAGTGCACCGGCTGGACGAGCATCCGCAGGACCGGGGGGCGCGGGTCTTCGGCTCCGATCATCATCCACTGCTGGGCCGGATCGACCTCCAACCCTCGAGCTGAGAGGCTTCATGAGCGATTTGCTGGGGTTTGGATCCGCTCTGCCGTGGTGGGCTTGGACCCTGATGGCCATCGGCGTCATGGCGATCATCGGCGTGATCGGCGCCCTGTTCCTGCCCGACTGGCCCAGCGACGATTTTACGGTGGGGTTCAAGGCTGATCCAGGGTCGGAAAAGTTTGTGGAGTGGACCTCAGGTTACCTGAACAGTACCGTCTTCCGGGGAGGTGAAGTCGCCATCCTGCAGAACGGCGACGCATTCTATCCCGCGATGCTGGATGCCATCCGGAAGGCCAAGGACTCCGTCAATTTCGAGGTCTACATCTTCGAGCCCGACGAGATCGGGCGCCAGTTCATGGACGCGTTCAAGGAGCGGGCCCGCGCGGGAGTGGAAGTCCGTCTGCTGCTCGACGGCTTCGGTGGCCTGAAGATGACGAAGCGCTACCGGGACGAGCTCACTGCCGCTGGGGTGACCGTCACCCGCTTCCGCCCCTTTGGACTCCGCAACCTGCCGCGGTTCTACAAGCGGACCCATCGACGCGCGATCGTCATCGACGGCGAGATCGCCTTTACCGGGGGCGCCGCGGTATCGAAGAAGTGGAAGGGCAACGTCAGCAACCCGCATGAATGGCGGGACAGCATGACCCGGGTGACCGGCCCCATGGTGGCCGGTGTTCAATCGGCGTTCGCCACCAACTGGGTCTACTGCTGTGGCGAGGTGCTCGCCGGCCCCCGCTTTTTCCCCTCCTTGAAGCCCGGACCCGGACCGTGGGGTCTCTCGGTGGTGAGCTCTCCATCCGATGCAATGCAGCCCATTCGCCTGCTGTTCTGGGTCAGCTTCTTCAACGCGCAGAAGCGTCTCTGGATCTGCAACTCCTATTTCATTCCTGACAACCGCCTCCGAGGGGCGGTCATCGACCGGGCCAAAAACGGGGTAGACGTACGGATCCTGGTGCCCGGCAATCATACCGATGCGCTGCCGGTTCAAGCGGCTGGAAGGAGCTATTACGAGGAGCTGCTGTCAGCCGGTGTGCGGATCTTCGAGTTTCAACCGGCGATGATGCACGCCAAGACTGCCACGGTGGACACCGCCTGGTCTATCGTGGGGTCGGCCAACCTCGACGAGCGCAGCATGGAGCTCAACGAGGAGAACGTGCTGGGGGTGGCTGACAGGAGCTTCGCGGAGGCGATCGATCGCGGACTGGCGGACGACTTTGCGCGGTCGAAGGAGATCCTCCTGGAAGACTGGCGGAAGCGGTCGCCTTTTCGCCGCTGCATGGAGTGGGCCTGCAAGATCCTGATTGAGCAGTACTGAAGGGAGGCTATGCGCTATGGGCTGCGGGCCAGGAGCTAGGATTTAAGCCAACCGGTCGCTGGAGCGGCGGAATCGCGTCGCCTGACTCCCAGCTCAGAACGGCCCGTTGAACGCCGGATCGCAGACCCTGGTCCGGAGGTCGGTTTCCTGCCCGCGGTACCAGCCTCCCCGGAACTCGAAATGCCGCTCATCGAGCAGGCGCGTGCCAAGGGCGTCGGTCCCCCGCTGCTGAACCTGCCAGAGAAGCACCCGAGCGCCCATTTCGGCAGCGGGCTCCCAGATATCAGGTGTGAGGGGCGGGTACAGCTGAGCGAACTCCGGCTTCAGTCTGGCCTGCCGGGCGGTCGAATCCATGCCCCCTCCGGGGTCTTCAGGTTACCGCGGCGGGGACCCGCGGAGTTGGAAGGCAGAGATAATGCGCGGTTGAGCGCCGCTCCACCAGTGGTTGCGAGTCGTGAGCCCGCCGCCAAATTCCACCGCAACCCCTGGGCCGCGGCCCCGCGAGCCGCCCTACTCCACTTCGTCCAGCTGATCGCTCCCGCCGCCCATCTGAGTCTCGAGCGCACCCGTCAGGTCGACCCCCTCGGCCCCGAGCAGTCGGAAGAGCTCCCATTCGGCCTGCCGGGCGGGATGAATCCGCCGTCCGTTGTACATCAGGGAGATCACCAGCACGCCATCGCGGCGGCCCAGGTAGCCGGCCAGGGTGGCGACCCGATCCAGAGTGCCGGTCTTCGCGTGCACTACTCCCCGCCCCATGCCATAGCGCAGGGTGCGCAACGTCCCGACCCCGTTGGCGGGAAGCAGCAGCGGAAACCGCTCCGCCCCCCGGAGCTGGGGGTAGCGGGCCAGGTAAAGCATTGTGGTAAGCGGGCTGACCCGGTCGAGCTCGCTCAGGCCGCTGCCGTCCACCAGGTGCACCCGGGCCTGAGGCCCCACCACGTCGCGGACGTGCTGGGTAAGCAAGGCGGGGCCCAACGTCTGGCTGGCCGCGGCCCACTGCAGCACGAGTTCGGCCCCGATGTTCAGACTGCGGCGGTTGATCTCCACTGCCACGCTGTCGAACGGGGCGGACTCAACCTTGGCGAGCACCGAGGGCAGGGCCGGCCAGATCGTGGGGGGAGCAGTCCGGTTGATCCACCGGATGCCGGCATGCTCCAGCGCCGCGGACCAGGCATAGCCCAGCACGCTCACCGGGTCGTGCGCCACCGCGGAGATACCGGCCACTCTCGAGTCGATGCCGATGCTGCCCAGCAGGGTCCAACCGCCCTCATTGTTGGCGATCAGCGCCAGCCTGCGACGGCTTCCCCCTACAGTTGTCGCGCTCATCCGTACCAACCGGTCCACACCAGCCGGGTACGCCCAGATGAAGCTCGGGGGTGAGCCGACGTCCCTGCCGGGCCTGAGGTTCAGGGAGATGGTGTTCTCGTGGAGGGTGACCGGCCCGACCGGCGGCGCGTAGAGCTGGCCGGCGAAATCGGTCGACCAGACCGTGGGGTAGCTCGAGGCGGCCGGTCCGGTACGACTGGTGAGCAGGAGGGGGCCCTCGAGGGTGGTGATTCCGCGCTCGCGGAGCTGTCGCGCCAGCGAACGCAGGTTGGGGCCGGCCCGGCCGGAGCGCTCCAGCGTCGGATCGCCGCCCAACTCCAGTTGCCAGCCGCCCTGCCAACGCCCGGTCGCAGAATCGAGCCGGCCGCGGCCGATCACCCGGGTGGCAATGCGTGCCCCGCCCCCGGCCCGGGCCCGGGAGAACCCCACGGTGAACACCTTGGCGGTCGAGGCGGGAATCAGCTCTTGATGAGGATTGAGGCTCCAGAGCACCCTGCCATCCATTGACCCTATGGCGATGCCCCACTGCCCGTCCCCGGTGCGGGCGGAGGTGCGGCGGAACCAGTCCTCTACTCGGGCCAGTTCTGCTGGGGTCAGGGTCTGGGCGGCAAGGATCCCGGCGGGCTTGAAACCGCTCAGGGAAATAGCGATGACCAGCGTCCTGAACAGACGTTGGTACATGGGCGGCTCGATTCGGATGGACGGTTTGACCGTTTTATGTCAGCAGAACCAAGAGAAATGAGAGCAATCGCTGAGCCATCGGACAAGTGACCAATATTCAAAGAGTTAGTGACTTTCAACCGGCTGAATGACAGGCATTTCGCGGGGGTCGGGGAAGTCACGCAAGAGTTTAGCCGGACTAGCGTTACACGCCCGACCCGTGGATCTTGCTGCCCTATGCGCATAGCGGTCGTTTTTGATACCCCGTACTCGGGCTGGGAGCACGCCGAGCACGAGATCCAGATGGAGAAGGACATCGCCGCCTGGAAGACGGACGAGCCTGACATGGAGTATCAGATCGCGCATGCGCTACGCGAGCGCGGGCACGAGGTCCAGCTGATCGGCGTGCGGCACGATCTGCAGTACCTGGTTCGTTCCCTGGCTGACTGGCAGCCGGACCTGGTATTCAACGGCGCCGAGGCCTTCAAGGGCAACGAGGCGCTGGAATACCTCCTTCCCGGGCTGCTGGAAGCGGAGGGATATCGCTACACCGGCGCTCCACCGCTGGCGCTCCAGGTCACCCGCAACAAGGCCATCAGCAAGAAGATCCTGGCCTATTTCGGAATCCAGGTTCCCGGCTTCACCTCCTATCGCCTGCAGGAGAAGGTCGAGACCACTCCTGACTTGAGATTTCCTCTCTTCGTGAAGCCGCTGCAGGCGGATGGCTCAGCCGGTATCGCCCAGGCCTCCGTGGTGCAGGACGTGGCTTCCCTGGCCGACCGGGTCGCCTTCATTCAGGAGCGGTTCGGACAGGCAGCGATCGCCGAGGAGTTCGTGGATGGACGGGAGCTCTATGTCGGCGTGCTCGGCAACGACGATTCGCTCGAGATCCTGCCGATAATCGAGATGGTGTTCGACAAGCGAAAGAGCCGCCCCGAGGAGCGCATCGCCACCCAGTCTGCCAAGTGGGATGAGGCATACCGGGAGCGGAGGGGAATCCGGAACGTGGTGGCCCGTCCGATCTCGAAGGCGGTGCGGGCCCGCATCGAGGAGACCTGCCGCACCGCCTACCGAGCCCTCTGGCTTCGGGATTACGCCCGGCTCGACCTCCGGCTGGCGCCCGACGGGCAAGTCTGGGTTATCGAAGCCAACGCAAACCCCTTCATCAGCTACGGTCACGATATGGCCAATGCGGCCGCCAAGGCGGGGATGGAATACTACGATTTCATCCAGCGCATCATCGATGCGGCGGTCGCGAGATATGAGCGCACGTAGGCGCCGGCCTTCAGCCTGGCCCCGCGACCAGCGGTGCGTCTGCGGCAACATCGTCCAGCGCTACCGGGACTACTGCTCCGCCTGCGGCCGGGCTCAGCGCTGGAATGACGTCGGTGGGGTCACCGGTGCCGACTGCTACAAGTGCGGCTGGGCGGTGTCGGAAAGGTTTGCCCACTGCCCCTGGTGCGGAGCCAACATCCACGAGGAGGGGTATTCCAGCGTGGAGCCGCTCAAGGCACCGCGCGGATTCCGCAAGGATGCCCGTTGCGACTGGGGATGCGGCGGTGGGGTGCAATACCCGATGCGCTACTGTCCCTGGTGCAGCCGACCCCAGAGCTGGAACGAGGACCGGTACTTCGAGGGCGAATGCCCCCATTGCAGTCGGGGGGTGGACGACCGGATGAACGCCTGTCCCTGGTGCGGCGGCGACCCGACCGGTCGGGACCTCATCCCTCGCGCGCTGACCCGGGTACGCCGGCTCCTGCTCGTTTCCAGGATCAGGGATTGGGGCTATCGGGTGCTGCTCCGTCCTGGGATATCAGGCGTGGACCCGCTGTACCCCGCGATCGTCGAGATCGAGCAGCGCTACGTGGTGGGCCGGCGCCGGCGAGACGAAATCTCCTGGACCATGCTGGTGGGCCTCCTCACCCACGAGCTGGGACACAGCTTCCTCTACCATCACTGGGACTGGACCCGTACCAAACAGTTCCGCCGGGCATTCGGTGAAGTGGACAAGGCCTACCGCGGAATGGATAACACCTGGGTGTACTTCCAGCGCCGCAGGATCGCCATTGCACCGACCAACTTCGTCAGCGCCTACGCGGCCAAGCACCCGCAGGAGGACTTCGCCGAGACCTTCCGCTTCTACGTCACCCGGCGCGGGCGCCTGCGCGATCTCTTTGGAGAGTTCGGGCGGAAGCGCAAGGGCGTGATTCTCTATGAAAAATTTCTGGTGCTTCACGACTTTGTCCGTGCGCTCCGCGGCTGGGGCAGCAGCTCCGCTTGACACCCGGATTTCGCGCCGTAGCATCGCTGAACAATCCGTACATGGGTAACCCGGCATAACCTCTCCGAGGCGCCGACGCGGCCGGTCCGGGTAAGGACCTGCTCAGGGTGATCGATATCGGAATCAACCCAGGGATCAAGCCACCCGAACGCAGCCCGGTGCACGTGTGGGCAAGGTTTGGCCTCCCGGCCTATTCGCCCGGTAGCACCCTGTCTGTGGACGGCAAGCCGTTGGTCCAGAACGGAAAACTCGTTGCTGCGGAGAATGTCGCCAACCGCTAGCGGTGCGCGTAGCCGCCGTCACAGACGGGTCTCTATCCGACCTTGCAAATTGGAGGCAGATTAGAGCACAGGCGCCGCGGATCAGATCGGGGCGCACCCGTTTTTCGGCGAGGCATTTGTGCGGCGCACCCTGACCTTGGCGGGATTTACCACCCTGGCTCTCAACCTGGCCAGCTTTGGTTTTGGGACGATGCCGATGCGGCCCGACACCAGCCGGGCCGCCCTGGTCAGCCTGGGTCAGGAGTACGGTGACGTCAAGCTGTGGGCGACCGCGATTGTGCAGGTCACCGATACCCTGGAAAGTGCCGAGCGTGCCAGCGCCCTGGCTCACCAGCTGGCCCGGGTGATGGGACCGCTGGAAAGGGATTTCGAGAGAGCAACCGCCTCGCTCTCCACGGCTCAGCTGGAGCAGATCCTGCCGCTCTGGGAACGCATGGTATTCGCCCACGCGGGGTTTGTCCTCCTGCAGGAGCGGGTGGCGACGCTGGGCCTGGACCCCTCCATCGATCCGTCTGAGCTTCACGATCTCGCCTACCAGCTCTCGGTGGTGCTGGATGTTGCAGCCGAGATCCAGCGTCGGGCCCTGACCGAACTCATCACTCCGCCGCCGACGCCGATTCGCGCGAGCTGAGCCGCCTTACCCCTCCCCACCCGGCTGTCTCGGCATCGTAGATTACAGGAAGGCTGATCCCACTGCGAGGCGCCGGGTTACCATGACCCACCGACTCTACTATACCGACGCGTACCTCCGCGATTTCGAGGCGGAGGTCATAGGCCGGTCTGACGATTCCTGCCGGGTCTACCTCGACCAGACGGCCTTCTACCCCACCTCCGGTGGCCAGGCATACGACATCGGCCAGCTGGGCGGGATCGAGGTCACCGATGTGGTGGACGAAGGCGAGCGGGTTGCCCACCTGCTTGCGGCGCCCCTCACCGGCGCGCGCGTACGGGGCCAGATCGACTGGGGCCGGCGGTTTGATCACATGCAACAGCACACCGGCCAGCATCTTCTCTCAGCCGTCCTGGCCGAGCTGGCCGGCCACGCTACTGTCGGCATCCATTTCGGGAAGGACAGCTCCACCCTGGATCTCGACGCCGCGGCTCTGACTCCGGATCAGGTCGCCAGGGCCGAAGAGCGAGCCAACGAGATCGTAGTTCAGAACCTCCCGGTCGGGGTGAGCTTGGAAGCCGCCGCCTCGGCCACAGGACTCAGGAAATCCACCGATCGGGAGGGGACGCTAAGGATCGTCACCATCGCCGGGCTCGACCGGAGCGCGTGTGGGGGAACCCATGTACGCGCCACAGGAGAGATCGGCTCCATCCTGATCCGCAGACTGGAGCGGGTCAGGAAAGGGGTCCGGGTCGAGTTCCTCTGCGGCAGTCGAGCCATCCGGCGAGCTCGTACCGACTACGGACTCCTGTCCCTGCTCGCATCGGGATTCTCCGCCCCAGCCGATGAGCTCCCTCGCCTGGTGGCCGACCAACGGAATGAGATCAAGGACGCCAACGTGGCCAACCGGGAGCTGCAGGGCAAGCTGGACCTCTGTCGGGCACGGGAGCTTTATGCCGCCGCCGCGCCGGAGAGCACCGGGATCCGCCGGGTCACCGTCCGGGAGGAGGGGCCGTCGGCAGACGCGCTTCGGGGGATGGCCCAGGCGTTCAGCTCGATGCCGCGGGCGGTATTTGTCGGAGCGGTTCTGAGTCCTCCAGCGGTGGTGCTGGCGGCATCGGAGGACACCGGTATCGACGCCGCGAGCCTGCTCAAGAGCCTGCTGACTTCCGTTGGAGGCAGGGGGGGCGGTTCGCCGCGCCTGGCGCAGGGAATAGTGCCGGGCAAGGCTCAGCTACAGACGGTAGTAGAGAGTCTAGGGTCTAAGGTCTAGGGTCTAGGGTCTAGAAAACAAGTCGAGGGCCTAGTGCATCCTAGACCCTCGACTCCAGACAGCACGGTTACGCAGCCAGTTCTCGAAGCTTATCCCCATGCTCTTCCTTGAGCTGGCGGAGAGCCCGGTCCCGCAGCTGACGAATCCGTTCCCGGGTCACACCCATCATGCGCCCGATCTCCTCCAGTGTCCGGCTGGTGCCGTCGTCCAACCCGAAGTAGAGCCGGAGCACCTTCGCGTCCCTGGGAGGGAGTGCCGCGAGCGCCGTCTCCAGGTCGCTGGTTCGGCTGCTGGCCAGGGTCGAGGCATCGGTGCCTTCCTGGGTCAATGGAACGAACCGGTCCAGCCGACCACGGTCTTCACCTTCCCGCATCGGCTGGTCGAGTCGAAGCGCCTCCACATGCAGAGCGCCGAGCGAGCGTACCGCCTCCGGCGTAAGACCGGTGGCCTTTACCAGCTCTTCGGTGGTGGGTGCCCGTCCCAGCTGCTCGGTGAGAAGGGTGGTGACCCGTCCCAGGCGGGTCAGATCGGCGGTGCGGTTGAGCGGAAGCCGAACCGGACGACCATGCCGAGCAATGGCGGCCTGAATCGCCTGGCGAATCCACCAGACCGCATAGGAGATGAACTTCACTCCCCGGTCCGGATCGAACTTCCGAGCCGCCGTCATGAGACCCACGTTCCCCTCGCCGATCAGGTCCATGAGGGGAACTCCCCGGTTCTGGAATTTCTTGGCCACCGAGACAACGAAGCGTACGTTATGCCGGGCAAGCTTCTCCTGGGCCTCGACATCGCCCTTGATCGCACGCCTGGCCAGCGCCGTCTCCTCCTGCACTGTGAGCAGGGGGATGCGGCTGATGTCCTTGAGATAGAAATCCAGGCTCTCGCGTCCCTCGTCGGCCGCTTTGGCCATGGTGGCCGGCTTGGCCCGGCGACGACGCTTGGTCTTGGTTACAGCCACGTCACTTCTCCCTCGGTGAGGCCCGACAGGGGGCCGGAAAGCTATTGTTGGCCCACAATTAACAGTTCTTCAGCCCGGCTGGTTCCCGGGGATGGCGGGGTGGTTTGGTAATCGGTGTCTAGACATACATACTGCCTGAGGACGACGCCGGGTCGCAGGGGCGCACGGACAGCGGGGCAGCGGGGCAGGACGACCATGACAAAGGGGTAGGAACCCTCGGGTTCCGACCCCTCGCCTACTGCGCCCATTCCCCCGTTCCCTCGTTCCTCCGTTCCCCCCTACCAGCTCAGGGTGTACTGCCCCCCGATCATGTAATAGGTCTCGGTCGCCCTCAGGTCACTGCTCTTGTCCTCCGTGGGCCAGGCGCTCCGATGAGTGGTCATACCCAAGCGCAGGGCGAAGTTACGCACCAGATCCAGGCCCAGGGTAAGCCGTTCGAGCGCGTCCCGGCGGCGGGGAATGAGCGGTTCGCCCCCAAAGGCGAAGGTCTTTTCCAGAGTCACCGTAACCGGCGTCCGGACCTCGGTGAGCCCGCCGTTGAGCGAGACGAACGTGCTTACCTCCTGCAGGGTGGAGCGCCCATCGGTATAGATCCCCAGCTGTGAGCTGGCGGTGAGTCCCTTGACCATGATGCTGGGCCCGATGCTCGCCCGGTACGCCGTGCCCCGGGTCAGCACCGCGCTGCGGTCGGTCGGGAGCCACTCGGCGTGAGTAGCGGCCAGCCGCATGGCCAGGCCGTAGCTCATCCCGTCTCCCATCCGCTTGATCTCGTGAGAGAGGTCCAGTGAGCCACCTCGCTCGTCGGAACCATAGAATGCCTGGAGCCGCCCGCTCAGCGGGCCGGTGGCGACCTCGGCCTGGACGTTCCAGACGGTATGGCTCAACGCCTCTTTCAGGAGCACCAGCCGGTCCCGCCCGGTGACCGCGCGCTTGGTGAAGGCCGTATTCCACCCCCCCGTGATCGCAACCGAGCGCTCGTTGCGCTCCGGAAGCTTGACCGGAAGCTCGTGGTAGAAATCGCGGCAGCGGCCCTTGCGGCAGACCACCACCTTCATCGGCTTCTTGAGCAGGTCGAACAAACGACCCTTTTCCCGGGGCGCATAGCGCAGGCTCGATAGGGTGTCGCCGAAGTCGCTCCCCACCCTGGCGCTGAGGGTGGATCCCTTGCCCCAATAGCGGTCCAGTCCATCCGGGGATTCGATCGCTATGCTATCGGATGCAGGGCTGGTGACCTTCAGCTCTACCGAGCCACCCGACTGCGCAACCGCTGGCGTCATGGTCAGCTCGACGGGCTCGGGACCGCTGGTGAGGTTGACCGTCGATGTGGAGATGCCACAGCCCTGGAGGCCCAGCGCCACGCACACCGGCCCTGCGATGGGGCGGAAAGCTCTACGGAACGATTGATTCATTGAAACCGCCGGTCTTCTGATCGTACGAGAGCTCTTCCGCCGGAGCATGCAAGGCGGCTTGGCGACAACAACGGACGCTTGCGCATGTTGTTGCGCTGTATCCGATGAGGTTTCGCAAGGAGCGTACCTCGACGAAGCGACTCGATTGTGACTGGGATGGCGGTCCGGATGGTCGACCGCCGTCATTCTTCCCATACGTATACCAGCGTTTCCGATGGACCGCTAGGTGATCGGCGCCACTTCCCGGATGTGTCTGAGTACTTACCATGAGCTGCCAAGGCTGGGATCTCTGGGTCAACGCCACCCAGACCGTCTTCGGCGAAGGGCCCAGGTTAGCGGATGTGATGTTTGTAGGTGAGGCTCCAGGGGACCTGGAGGACCGCCCGGGGCCAAACGATGCCGACTGAGATGGCGGAGGCGATCATTGCGACCGTTCACCCATCTTCGGTGCTGAGGCTCCCGGTGGTGAACGGAAACGAGCGCGGAAGGAATTCGTCGCGGATCTGAAGCGGGTAGCG
>JBDTTD010000021.1:0-17622 GCA_039930805.1 Gemmatimonadales bacterium
CTCCTGGAGCAGATCCTCCATGCCGGTATAACAGACGAACTGTACGTGGTGGCCTTCCTGTTCGCACCAGACACCGACCACCTGAGGCATGATGCTGGCGAGATTGGCGTTCATCACCCGGCCATAGATGGACGGGTTGGGGCTCTTCGTGACGAGATCGAGAATGCCGATGCGTAGTCGGCGCATGAATAGCCCTCGAAAGCGGGGAAGATCGATTTCCCTGGGGCGGTCGCAGTGCGTGGGCGCCCGAACGAGCGGAAGGACCAAAGAAGAGCGTTGCCTCTCTCGATCCGCGATCGAGATATAGAGCATCTATCGGGGAAAACCCGAGGGCAACGCGTGTGTTACGAGCGAGTGGAAGATGCCCCGGTGGGGTGAGGATAGCAAGCCGAGGTTGACGGAGGAACGTGTACCTGCAACGCGCCGGGTCTGATCCGGTAGTGAAGTGGCGACTCCAGGGTAAAGACTTCGCCATCGGTGGCCACCTGCAGCCGTTTCCGTCTGGTCTCGATCGTGGCCTCCTCCACCAGAATGAGGTCCACCTCCTTCACCTGGTCCGCCCCCTTAAGGAGAACCTGCAGCGCGAGTCGCACCAGCCCGGGCCGTTGCTCCGCGTTCAGCACGTACAAGGCCAGACGCCTCTGAGCGAGCGACTCGCGCGATCCCGCGTGGACGCCGGACATCCGGTATTCATTGTTCCCCACCAGCACCAGCGGCGTGCGCCGGACCACCTTCTCTCCCTCGGCCACGATCCGCACCGCCATGAACGGGCGGCGGCGCAGAACCGTGAGCCCGGCCCATAGCGCGGCGATCCATTTGCCCCGGAGGGTGGCACGGTACTTATCCCGCAGCCGCACAATGGCGGGATAGACGCCGAGACTGGAGTTGTTCAGGAAGATCCTGCCGTTCACCTCGCCCACATCCACCTCGCACACAACGCCTCCGAGCACCACGTTCGCCGCTTCATCCAGATCGAGAGGGATGCCCAGGTCCTTGGCAAAGTGGTTGAGAGTGCCAAGGGGCACCACGCCCAGCGGAATCCCTCGGCCCACCACCGCGGATGCAGCGGAGTTGATGGTGCCGTCGCCACCGCCCGCTACCAGTGTCCCGCACCCATCCTCGACGGCATGCCGCATCGCGGCGTTGATCTCCTTTCCACCCTGGGCCAGGATGATGCGAGCCTCGCGTCCGGCGGCCGCGAAGATCTCCTTCAACCGCTCAGCGTCCTTGGAGGCTGTGCCGTGGCCGGAGCGGCCGTTGAGGACCACCGCGATGTGTCCCTTGCTCAACTGGACCGCCGGCGGTGGCGCATCAAGCGGTCGCCAAGGGCGACGGCGATGACCCAGATGGTGCCTATGGTATAGCCGGCGAGGACGTCGCTCGGGTAGTGCACCCCGAGGTAGACCCGAGAGATTCCCACCAGCAGAATCAGCGAGATGGAGACGAGCCAGATCCCGATCTGCAAGGGAAGGCTGTGCAGTCGTGAGCTGAGCAGGACAGCGACCCCGCCGAAGACACCGGCGGCGTACAAAGCGTGCCCGCTGGGGAAGCTGGGGGAGCCCGGCAGCGGGTAGTCGAAGAAGGCCGCGGGCCGCACCCGGGCGAAGGAGAACTTGAGCAGCCCGTTGAGCACGCTCGCGCCTGCCAGGGTCACAACCACCAGAAGCGCGCCGCGGCGCCAGCCCTTGATGATGAATGCCACTGCCGCCACCACGCCGGCAGCAATCAGGACGGTAGGCCCTCCGTAGAGGCTCGCCGCACGCATCAGGACCGTCAGCCGGGGTGAAGCTGCGCTATGCACCAGTGCACGAAGCCGTTCATCGAAGGCCAGAACCTCGCCCTCGAGGACCTCTCGTCCAAGCCAGGTAAACAGCACCAGAGCCGCCGCCGCGATCAGCAGACCGAGCAGAAGCTCGACGGTCAGTAGCCGTTGCGACTCCGGATGGGCGGGTAAAGGTTCGGGGGCGGGGGCTTCCATGGCTGAATGGAGCCTTTCCCGCTGCTTTCCCGCAAGGCGGGTGGCGAAAAGAAAACCCGGAACCATTTTTCTCGAACACGCTTGGCTCCTGCGCAACTGCGGTCGGGGTATTGCATAGGTGCAGGGAAGGGTTACGGTGCAGAGACTGATGCTGGTAGCCACTCGCTGCGGTGGGTACTTCCTCGCGAGGTCGAAAACTTCGGAAAGGAGATGTGAAGATGCGCGGCCATGGCCAGACGCGTGGCATCACTGTACTCGCCCTGCTTCTGCTGATCATTGCCCTAATGGTGGGCGGGTTTTTCCTGGTGCGGTACCTCGGGCTTATCTCCTGAGTCTCTTGATCAGCTGAATCTGCCCGGTGTGATAGAGGTCGTGAGCGGCGATGCCGTGGATCTCCTCGGCGTTGGTCCACACTCCCTTGGGAGAGCGTCGGTCGAGCTTGGCCGGAGGCATGGTGCGCACCGCCTCGCGTAGCAGCCGGTGCTCTCCCTCCAGCAGGACGATATCCCGCTTCCACACCCGGGCATCGGGCGTCGCCGGCACCTCGGGCCAATTGCTGGGCTTGCGGGGAAAAGACCCGGCGGCGTCCCCGGTGAGCCGCCGCCGAACCGCGTACTTCCAATAAGCGGCGTGCACGGTCAACTCCCAGATGTTGTGCCGGCCGGCGGCAGGTCTCCAGAGCGCTTCAACCGCAGTCAAGCCGCGGAGCGAGCCGCGGAGGGTCGTTCCGTGCCAACCCTTCCGATCAAACGCCTGATCCAGGACTTCGAGCAACAGGGCGATTCGAGGGTCAGTTCTCATCTATGGTCCTTTAGCTCGTTCCGGTCCCCAGGCCCCCGAAAGCGAAGCCTTTCCCGACCGTAAAGACCCAGCCGGCTGGCTCGACCTCGTTGGCAAAGCGGCGGGCGAAATCGAACCTGAGGGCGTCGGTCACGGAGGAGCGACTGGCACCGATTCGAAGGCCCACCCCCGCATCCCAGCCCAGCCTCCGTCTGGAGCCCGAATACCAGGCGCCGCCGTGGTCGGCAAAGCCTGCAATTCCAAGACTCCCCATGTTGAACAGATCCTGCACCATCGTGAAGCGGTACTCGGCGGTAAGGAAGACCAGGCGGTCACCGGTGAAGGCATGGCTACCGAACGCGCGGGGTCCGGTGCCGAGGCCCAGGTCGAACTCTTCGCCAGGAGTCGGGTTCTCGCGCCAGCCGGCCTCGGCATGAAGAACGGCGACGTGTCTCAGACCGAGTTGGATGACAGTGGTGGCTGCCACCTGGGCCGTACCAGAGTCGAGCCCAGCCGAGCTGTAGAGACCGTTCGCCAGCACTTCGAGATAGGCGAAGCCAGCCGGCAGCCGCATGCCCACTCGGCCGCGAACCCCGGGGCCGAGTCCGTTGCGGTCATAACCAAACGCCTTCGGGGCGATACCGAGACCCACCCGCAGAGTCGTTCCGATGTCCACGTCTTCCTCCCGGGCAAATCCGGCGTACCCGCGGGTGACCAGGAACCGGGCCCGATTCCAGACCAGATAGGGGCTTATCGCTGCGCTCACATTCCGGGGGAAGGGCCCGGTCGAGCTTTGCGGCTGGAAGTCGTCGCGCCGCACTTGGACCGCCGCTCCGGCCCTGAGGTACCCCGCGGTGGAGGCCTGAAGCGCCCACGCCGCTGCGCCCCGCACCAGGGTGTACCGGCGGCTCAGCGTATCCGATGCCACATCCATTCCATCCCTGAATCGCAGCACCCGTTCACCCCGGTTCTCCACCTCGAAGCGAAATGCCTTCCTGGAGGTGAGGGCAAAAAACGGCCGTTCCACCCCGAGGCCGGCGATGCTGCCGTCGGATCGGTTCTCGTACACCACTCCCAGTCCGACCGCCCCGGCGAAGAGCCGGGGTCGCCGGAACGCCAGGGTCACGCTGGAGCGGTCGGGGTCTCTGCGGTAGCGCACCGCCGCCGATGCGGCGGTGCCGATGAGGTTGTTCTCCACCAGGCCGATGGT
Organism: Gemmatimonadales bacterium; assembly: GCA_039930805.1. Classification (GTDB taxonomy): domain Bacteria; phylum Gemmatimonadota; class Gemmatimonadetes; order Gemmatimonadales; family GWC2-71-9; genus CAVVWJ01. Next base: position 3,969 of record JBDTTD010000021.1, read on the forward strand.
GAACGCCACCTGCCCTCCGGTGCTGCGAAACCTCCAGTCCGCCTGCGTGCTCCAGCCGTCCCTGGTGACCACCCGGGCCATCAAACCCTCTGGGGTCCGGATCGTGTCGATCTGGACCCGGCGGAAGATGCCCATGGCCCGCAGATTCCGCTCCGACTCCGCAATCGAGGCTGAGTCATAGAGCTGGCCGGTCCGGAAGAGGAGCTCCTTTCGAATCACTCCCGGTTGGGTGCGAACGTGCAGGCTGTTGGCCAACCGGGCGAACCAGCTCCGCTCGTTCGGATCGAAGATGTCTCGTCGCTGAAGCTGGACCCCACGGATGATCAGGCTGGAATCAGGAGTGGAGCCTGTATCTGCCGAAGTCTGGGCAGGGAGTCGGAGCGGAAACAGGAATGCCGCGAGCGGCAGAAGATGCCGAAGGCGCAACAGAACTCCAGGTGAAGACGAGGGCAACTGCAAAGGTAAGGGCTTGAAGATAAGAGAATCGTTAAGCCAAAGCGGCGATACTGTCGAGAATCCGGTCCGGTTTTATCCCGCTTTCCCCCAGAGCGGCCTCGCGGTATTTCCCTGTCCGGACCAGCCAGCCCTGGAGCCCGGCACGCTGGGCTCCCTGCACGTCGGACCAGAGATCATCCCCTACCATGGCGACGGACCCGGGAGTGTCCAGCCCCAGGCTGCGTAGCGCCGCGGCATAGAATGCCGGGCTGGGCTTGCCGGCAACCACCGCGCTCCTGCCCGCGGCAAATTCCAGCCCCGACACGAAGGGACCGGCATCGAGCACCAGCCGGCCGGCATCGAGCCAGTACCGGTCACGGGAGAGAGCGATGAGAGCGGCTCCCGCCAGCAGATACTCAAACGCCTCCTGCATCAGGCTGTAGCTCCAACGCTCACCCAGGTCGCCTACGACCACGGCGTCGGGACTGCGGCTGGCCGCCCGACCTGAGGTCCCCCCGCAGAGTTCCAGGTCATTCAGGTCCATAAGGGCCGCCTCCGGAACGAATGGGGCCACGCACCGATATCCCGCGTCCCTGGCAACATCGGCGCCGGCCAGTGTGGCGGTGTACACCTCCTCCGGCGACACCTCGAAGCCATAGTCTCGTAAACGCTGAACCAGCATGGCCCTGGACCGGCTGGTGGTGTTGGTGACCAGGCGACAGGGAATTTCCCGCTTCCGCAGCCGAGCCAGCGCCTCGGCCGCCCCGGGGATGGCCCAGCCGCCGGCGTAGAGGGTTCCATCCAGATCGAGCAGGTAGGCCCGGGGGTCCATGAGGGTATATTTCGCTCCGTGCTATCAATAACCTTGCTGCTCGCGCGCATCCTGGGAATCCTGGTTGCCCCCCATCCGTTTGCCGTCGGAGAGACCCTCCGCTATGAGGCGAAGCTGGGGTACTTCGACGTCGGCACGGCCACGATCTCGGTCAGCCGAAAAGCTCCAGAGCGGGGGGTGGATGCCTACGTGTTTACCCTGGCCGGTCAGGGCGGGCCGCCCGGGTTGCGCGTGCGCTACGACCTGACGTCCTGGGTCGACAGCCACCGCTTCAACTCTCTGCGCTTCCACCGGCAGTTGATGCAGGCGGGAAAGGCGGAGGAGCATGAGTATGTCATCGTGCCCGACTCCAGCCGCTACCGCGAGGTCGGCAAGCCCGGCGAGTGGGTCTCCCCCTCTGAGCCGCTGGATGAGCTCGCCTTCCTGTACTTTCTGCGCACCGCTCCACTGCAATTGGGCCGGTCGTACACCTACTCCCGCTATTTCAGGACCGGCTACAATCCGATCCAGGTTGTCGTGGCCGCCGCGCGGGAACCGGTGGCCATGCCCGACGGAAAAACCGTACCGTCCATCCCGGTTACGGTCACCTCGCGGGGAATGACCATGAAGGTCTGGATTACGGACGATGCCCGCCGACTGCCGGCGCAGGTGGAGGTTCCTTTGCAGTTCGGGGTGGTGTCGCTGGTCCTAGCGGGGCAGCAGGACAGCGGGGCAGCGGGGCGGTAACTGCCCGCCTGGAGAACCCACTGGATCCCTGTTGCATCGGGAACTGCCCCGCCGCCCCCTGCCCCGCCTAGTACCTACCCAGATAGTTATCGATCTCCCACTTGCTTACCTGCAGGTTGTACTGCAGAACTTCATTTCGCTTGGCCTCGAGGAACCGCTCGGTCAGATGCTCCCCCAGCGCCGCCTTGACCACGTCGTCCTTTTCCAGCATTTCCAGCGCCTCGTGCAGGTCGCGGGGTAGCTCGTCGATCCGGTATTTCCGGCGATCCCGGTAACTCATGGTGAAGATGTTGCGGCTGACCGGCTCCCGGGCCTGGAGCTTGCGCTCGACTCCGTCGAGACCCGCCGCGAGCTGGACTGTGAGCGCGAGATAGGGGTTGCACGAGGGATCCGGCATTCGCAGCTCGCAGCGGGTGCCCAGGCCACGCCGGTCCGGAATGCGCACCAGGGGCGAACGGTTGCGCATGGACCAGGCAACGTTGACTGGTGCCTCGTACCCCGGCACCAGCCGTTTGTAGCTGTTGATCAGGGGATTGGTGATGGCGCAGAAACCACGGGCGTGCCGCAGCAGTCCCTCGATATAACTCAGCGCCACCCGGGACAGCTGGTGTTCGGCTTTGGGATCATAGAATGCGTTCTCCTTGCCCCGAAACAGGGACTGGTGGGTGTGCATCCCGCTGCCGTTGATCCCCTCGAGTGGCTTGGGCATGAATGACGCCATGAATCCAAAGCGGCTCGCCACATTGCGAACCACGAACTTGAACGTGGTCAGATTATCCGCCGTGGTGAGCGCGTCGGCGTACTTGAAGTCGATCTCGTGCTGGCCGGTCGCCACCTCGTGATGGGCGGCCTCCACCTCGAAGCCCATCTCCACCAGCTGCTCCACGATCACCCGCCTGATCTCTTCACCGCGATCCACCGGCCCCAGGTCGAAATAGGCTGCCGAATCGTGGGTAATGGTGGTGGGGGAGCCATCGGGCGCCTTCTCGAACAGAAAGAACTCGGCCTCGCATCCCGCCATCATGGCAAAGCCCATCTTCTTGGCCCTCTCGACCTGGCGCTTGAGGGTGGTGCGCGGGCAGCCGGCGAAGGGTTGCTCGTCGGGGGTGTAGATGTCGCACAGCAGCCGGGCTACTCGGCCGCCCTCGTCGTCATAAGGCAGGATCCGGAAGGTGTGCAGATCCGGCTTGAGCAGCATGTCGGACTCCTCGATCCGGACGAAGCCTTCGATCGAGGAGCCATCGAACATGATCTCCCCATCCAGCGCCTTCTCGAACTGGCTCCGGGGCACCTCGACATTTTTATTGACGCCAAGGATGTCGGTGAACTGAAGCCGGATGAAGTCGACGCTAAAACGATGGGCCAGGTCCAGGACATCCTTTTTCCCGGCATCCCCCAGGTCGGCGGGAAAGCCCTCAAGGCTGGGACGTTCGGGCGGGGCCGGGGGTCGCGGCTTTCCTTGAGCCATGTCGTTCTCGATGAGTCGGGAGTCGGGAGTCGGGAGTCAGGAGTCTGGAGTCTACGGTCTAGAGTCCGGACGCGAAAGTGAGCCTCGGCTGAAAGGGTTTGCTCATTGCGACTCCTGTCTCCTGTCTCCTGTCTCCTGACTCCTGACCGTTTACCCTTTACCGTTCACCGTTTACGCTTCTGTCCCATGACACCTCCGGCCTCGGTCTCCTGTCCCACCTGCGGCGCCCCCGCCTCGGGCAAATTCTGCAGCGAATGCGGCGCAACCCTGGCCCCGCGCGCCTGTCCCCACTGTCAGGCGGACCTCTCGGCCCAGGCCCGCTTCTGCCATCACTGCGGCAAGCCGGTCGGAGGGGCGGGTTCCGATCGTAAGGCCTGGTTCGTCGCCGGAGCGGTGTGCGTCCTGCTGGTGGGTGGGATCGCGTACAATGTCATGAGGGATACCCCCGCCCCCGCGGCGCCCGACATGGCCAACGCTGGCTCCAGCACCGGCCTGGAAGGGACCGGCCCCTCAGGCACCGCCCCGGATATCAGCGCCATGACCCCGCGGGAGCGGTTCGACCGCCTGTACAACCGGATCATGCAGGCCTCTGAGCGAAGCGATTCCGCCGAGGTCGCACGCTTCACTCCGATGGCGCTGGGAGCATATCAGCAGCTCGAGGCCAGGGACGCCGACGCTCGTTATCACGCGGCCGTGCTTCAGATGCAGGTTGGAAATTTTCCGGCGGCTCGCGCCCTGGCCGACACCATTGTCAAGGACACGCCGGGCCACCTCTTCGGTTATGTCATCCGCGGCACCGCCGCCCGGTTAGAGAACGACTCCGCTACCCTGGCCCGGGCCCGGAAGGATTTCCTGGCCCACTATGACACCGAGATGCGGCTGAGGCGGGCAGAGTACCTCGATCATCAGCCGGTGATCGATGAGTTTAAAAAGGAGGCGTCCTCTCCCTCCTCTCCGTCAGCTAATTGAGGATTCATGTCCCGAACCATCCACGTCGCCCACAGCCCGGACTCCGACGACGCGTTCATGTTCTACGCGCTGGCCGAAGGCAAGCTCGACACCGGGGGTTTGCATTACGTCCATGAGCTGGCCGACATCGAATCGCTGAATCAGCGGGCCCGGCGCGCCGAGCTGGAGGTCACCGCCGTGTCCATCCACGCTTACGCCTACCTCTGGCGCGACTACGCGCTGCTCGGCTCCGGCTCCTCCATGGGAGACGGCTACGGGCCGCGCCTGGTCTCCAAACTCCCCTGCCCGGCCGATCCACGGTCCGCGCTCAAGAGCCGCCGGGTCGCAGTGCCTGGCAAGTTGACCACGGCGTTCCTGGCGCTCCAGCTTTTCCAGCCGGACTGTACCACCGTCACCGTTCCATTCGATGAGATCGAGGACGCCGTGCACCGGGGAGAGGTGGACGTCGGGTTGCTGATCCATGAGGGGCAGCTGACCTACGTTGACTCCGGCCTGCACCTCTGGGCCGATCTGGGCGCCTGGTGGCTGGAGGACACCGGTCTCCCTCTACCCCTCGGCGGGAACGCGGTTCGGCGCGATCTTGGCCCCGAGGTGACCGCGCAGATTGCCCGTGACCTTCGCGCCAGCATCGTGTATGCCCTGGAGCATCGGGCGCCTGCCCTGGCCCATGCCAAGCAGTACAACCGCGGAATAGGCGACGAACGGACCGATACGTTCGTCGGGATGTACGTCAACCAGTGGACGGTGGACTATGGCCCGCGTGGGCGCCAGGCGGTCCAACTGCTGCTCGACCGCGGGTATGAGGCCGGGGTAATCCCGGATAAGGTAACGGTGGAGTTTGTGGGGTGAAGGCTGTTAGCTATTAGCTATTAGCTATTGGCTATTGGCCGCTTAGCCGATCCCCAACGATGGCTAACCTGTTAGGTTCAACCTGCGAGCCAATAGCCAATAGCCACGCTGGAGGAGCCTTGCCCCTGCCCGATGGGCCGATCACGCTGCTTGTGGTAGACGACGAAGACTCGATCCGCAACGCGCTCCGCAAGTTTCTCACCCAGCAGGGATACGAGGTTGCCACCGCGGCGAGTGGCGAAGAGGCACTGCTGGTACTCCAGCGGCAGAAGATCACCGCCATGCTCCTGGACGTGAACATGCCGGGGGTCAGCGGAGTCGAGCTGGTGCCCCAGATCATGGAGCTGGAGCCCACCATCGCACTGCTCATGCTGACCGCGGTCAACGACGCGACCAGCGCCGCGCTCTGCATGCAGCGCGGCGCTTTTGACTACCTGATCAAGCCGATCGATCTCGGCCACCTCAGCCGGGCCATCCACCACGCCTTGCAGCGCCGGCATACCCTCATGGAGGGCCAGCAGATCAATCAATGGCTGAAAGAGGAAGTGGCCACGCGCGTGGCCGAGCGGCGGGTGGAGCAGGCCAATCAGGAGCGGATCTCGGTGGCAACCCTCGAGGCCCTGGTCAACGCTCTCGAAGCCAAGGACCCCTATCTCAGGGGGCATTCGGCAAGGGTCGCCGATCTCTCGGCCATGGTGGCGGCGGAGCACGGCTGCGGTGACGAGATAGTGGAGGCGGTGCGCACTGGTGGGCGGCTGCATGACATCGGCAAGATTGGCATCCGGGAGGAGATCCTCAACAAACAGGGACCGCTCACCGAGGAGGAGTACGAGCACGTCAAGCAGCATGTGACGGTGGGCTCCCAGATCCTGTCACCGCTGGTCCACCTGAAGGACGTGATCGGATTCGTCCGCAGCCACCATGAGCGGTGGGATGGCCTGGGATATCCCGACCGGCTCAAGGGAGAGGAGATACCCCTTGGCGCCCGGATTGTCGGCGCCGTGGAGATCTTCGACGCCCTGACCACAGCGCGCCCCTACCAGGAGAAAATGGCCCCCGAAGTTGCGGTCGAGCGAATGCGGGACCTTATTGGTACAGTGGTAGACCCCGCTATCCACCGATCCCTCGAAGCGGTTGTCTCCCATCGCCAGACGCTGGTCTTTCTGGACGACGCCCGCGTCTGACCTGCTGATACGCCGAACCAGCCTTAGACCCCGATCTGCCTTGCGGGTGCCCCATGACGGCGCTGAACCTCATCCTCATCGCGGCCGGTGCCATGCTGGCCGTGGGACTGCTGACGGTTCTCGCCTGGCTGGTTGACAACTGGTACCTGGACCGCGTCGAGCGCCGGTTAGCCGCCCGGAAAGGGGTCTACCGGGATCTTGTCACCGACCTGGCGTCCAGGGAGCAAGCGCTTCTCGGGCCGGCCATCCACCAGATGAGTACCCTCCGCGATCTCGACGCCCTGGAAGCGGTGCTGGAGGAGCAGGCCCGGTCAGCCAACGGACGTCCCGCCTGGTTGCTGGAGGCCTACGACCAGCTTGGACTGGTGGACAAGTACGTCGACCAACTTAGATCCGCCACGAAGTGGCGGGACCGGGCCTTTGCCGCCGAGCTCCTGGGCCGGGTGGGCGGCGCCAAAGCGGTACCTGCCCTGTTGGAAACCGTTGAGGCCACCCGGACCGAGGACTCCGACGTCCGCGAAGTGTCCCTCCGCGCCCTCGCGCGGATTGCGGATCCCGCGGCCGTCCAGCCCCTCATCCGCACTCTAATCACCGCGGAGGCGTGGCTGGCTCCCCGCATCGCCGACATCCTCACCCGCCACGGTGAGCTGGTGGTCGATCCACTCATTGCCGTTCTCAATGATTCCAATCCCCAGCCCGCTCGCGCCTGGGCGGCCAATGTGCTGGGCGAAGTGCGCGCCCAACGCGCCTTCCCGACGCTGGTGAGATCGCTGGGCGACGCGGAAGACGAGGTACGGGGTAAAGCGGCAACGGCACTCGGCCGGCTGGGCGACCGGCGCGCGGTGGGGTACCTCCTGGAACACCTGCTCACCGATCCGGCCCCATTCGTCCGAGCTCGCATCGCCTCCGCGCTGGGCCAGTTCGGTGGACCGGAGGTGATTGACCGTCTGGTGCGCGCCCTGGGCGACCCCGCCTGGTGGGTACGCATGCGGAGTGTCGAAGCGCTGGAACAGATCGGGTCCGTAGCAGAGGGATCGCTTCTGGTGGCGCTGGACGACCCGGATCCGGAAATCCGGGTGCGGGCGGCGGTAGCCCTCGAGCGGCTTGGGGTACCCGAAAACCTCGTCCGTTTGATCGAAAGCGGCGAGCGAGCCCCCGAGGCATCGGACACCCTGGTGAAGTTTGCCAGGTCCGGAACGCGCGAGTTCCTGACCGAGCTGGCGCGCCATCCCTTGCCCCAGGTCCGGGAAGCGGTCGTCACGGCGGTTCAACGCACTGGGCGTCAGGACCTGCTGCCTGAGCTGCTCCAGATCGCCTCAGCCGATAGCGAGGCCCCGCTCCGGGTGCTGGCGTTCAAGACGCTGCGGTCGCGGAGTCCCAGGGAAGCTCTGCCCACGGCCATCGGCGGTCTCTCCGATCCGGATCAGCGGGTCCGTGCCGCAGCGGTCGGCCTGGTCGGAGATTTGGGCGGTCCTGAGATCGTGGGGTTACTCCGGACTCAAACCGCTGACCCGGATCCGATCGTGCGAGCCGCCGCCGCCCGCGCGCTCGGAGCCGTTGGGGCGGTGGGAGCCGGGGCCGATATTCGCCGTTTGCTGAGCGACCTGAGCCCAATCGTGCGGGAAGCGGCGGTCGTGGCCACCATCGATGCCCGACTTACATCCCTGGTCCCGGATCTGACCGATTTACTGGGCGACAGTGACGCCGGCATACGGCTCCAGGCATCACACGCCCTGGGGGTGGTGGGCAACCGATCGGTACTGCCCGCGCTGCTTCGGGCTTTCCCCGATTCGTCCAGCGATGTAAGCGAAGCGGTTGCGGCTGCCATCGGACGATTGGACCCTGAGGCACTGGCTGACCTCATCGATCCGCTGATGGACTCGTCCGACTCGGAGGGCAAGCTGGCCCTGATTCAGGCGCTGCGGAGGTGTAGAAGGCCCGGAACCATTCCAGTACTTCAGCGGCTTCTCGGCGACGACATGGCGGCGGTCCGGGCAGCGGCCATCGAGGCGCTCGAGCGGGTCGGTCGTTCCGACAGCGAGCGCGAGTTGGCAGCGGCCGCGGTAAACAGCGGCCTTCAGGATACCGATGACCGGGTTCGTGCCAGCTCGATTGATGCCAGCGCACGGGTTGAGGGCCTGCAGCACGGCCGCGCCTTGCTGGCGTTGCTGGAAGACGATCCTTCACCGCTGGTGCGGGAGCGAGCCGCCCTCGCCATTGGGACGCTCCAGGTGCGCGAGGGCGAGGGTGCCCTCATTGCGGCGTGCCGGCGCGCCGAACCGGCAAACGTGCGAGCCGCGGCCGCACTCGCTGTGGGGGCATTTGACCGCCAGAGCATCGTGGCCCGGGTCATCGAGATGCCGGATCAAACGGCGGTGCGCGGCCTCCTGCGAGAGCGATTGAAGAATGATGCGCGCTTCCGCCTGGTCGGCCGCCGGCTCTCCCCGGCAAGCCACCTGGAGCTGCGGGCGCTAGCCGCGCCGGATGACGAGGAGGCGCGGGTATCGCTGGCGCAGGGCATGAGGAGCATGCTCGATGCCGGCGAACGGGTCCGCTTGATCACCGGCTTGCGCGCCTTTCAGGGCGAGCAGAGCCGTGCCGCGCTGCTTCAGATCGTGCGCGAGGACCCGACGCCCGAGGTCCGCGCAGCCGCGCTGACCGCGGTCAGCGACTTGCTCGACTCCGAAGAGCTGCTCACTGTCGGGGCCCGGTCGGTCGGAGACCCCAGCGTGCTGGTGCGGCGGACTGCGGTGGCACTCTTCAGCCGGGTGGCCCCAGCCCGCGCGCTGGCAAGGCTCATTCAGCTGCTTCGAGCCGATGACGATCCCGCGGTGCTCGCCGCCGCCGCGAGCCTGGCCGAAGAGCATTTCGGGTTTTTTGCGCAGGTTGCGCAGGGACTCCCTCCGGAGAGTGAGCGGGCCGTACTGGTCATACGAATCACCCGCCACATGAACCATGCGGAGCTGGCGGGATTGCTGCCCCTGTTTGCGCGCAGCAGTTCTCCCGAGGTGCGTGCCGCGGTCGTCGATCTCTGGCGGAACCGACCGGACCTGGCCGACCCCGCGTCGCTGGAGGCCCTGACGGTTGATCCGGAGATTTCGGTCCGGCGTGCGGCAGCAGGGGCAGCGCTTGCAGCTGAGCGGTACGATCTTCTGGAGCGCATGACCCGTGACCCCGACGCCAGCGTTCGGAGGCAGGTTGCCCTCGTGCTGGGCCGAGCGTCGCCGCTTGGAGGACCGGGCCTGACCACGCTCGATCACCTGGCCGCCGATCCCGACATGACCGTGCGGGCGGCAGCCTACGTGGCCCGCCTGGTCCAGGGAATAGCCCTCCCGTTTCCACCCGGGCTGGACGCCCAGGTTGGGGCCCGGGCGGTCCAGGAAGGCGCCGATCTCTCCAGCCTCCGCCAGGCAGCCCGCTCGGCTGCCACCGAGGAGCGCCGCCTTGCCGCGGCCCTCGCGCTCGCTCTGGTGCAGGACGAGGTGGCCCACGACGTGGCGCGCACGGATCCGGTGCCTTCCATCCGCCACCGGGTGAACGGAGCCCTGGAGCTTGCCATCGTGACCATCCCGGGAGCGGCCCCGTGATCGAGACGCTCACGCAGGCACTGATCGTCTTCGCACTGGTGGTGCAGCCGGTATTTCTGTTGTACTTCCTGCTCTACAATACCTACACCCTCTGGCTGATCGGATTATCGGCCCGGCAGGTGCGCCGCAGAGTGGCAGGGCACTTCGTGGAGGACCTCGATCTCATCGATCGGGGAGACCTCACCAAGCCACTCAGCATGATCGTGCCGGCGTACAATGAGGAAGTGACCATCGTCGACAGCGTCACCAGCCTCGTCCAATGCGACTATCCCAGGTTCGAAGTGCTGGTGGTCAACGACGGCTCGAGCGATGAAACGCTCGACCGGCTCAAGCGCGCCTTCCATCTCCGTCGCACTGAGGTCCCCTATCGGCCGGCTATTGGCACCGCCGGGGTTCGGGCCATGTACGAGGCAACCGGCCCTCTACCACCCAGCGTCATCCGCCTCATCGTCATCGACAAAGAGAACGGCGGCAAGGCCGACGCGCTGAACGCCGGCATCAACGCCGCCACCTCGCCCTACTTTGTGTCGCTCGACGCCGACTCCATTCTCGATCAGCGGGCCCTCAAGGAGCTGATGCGGGTGATCCAGGAGGATTCGCGGGTGGTGGCCGTCGGCGGTCAGGTCGCCATTGCCAACGGCTGCACTGTCCGCAACAGCCGGGTGGTTGGGGTGGGGCTTCCTTCCCGGTCGCTGCCGCGGTTCCAGATGGTGGAATATCTGCGCTCCTTCACTACTGCCCGCACCGGCCTCGACCGGATGCATTCGATTCTGATCCTGAGCGGGGTGTTCGCAGTCTTCGAGAAAGAGACCGTCATCCGGGCGGGGGGGTATCTCACTCCGTTTCTGAGGCACCGGATCACCCAGGAGTACGTCGGCAGCCGAGTCGGCACCGTGTGCGAGGACATGGAGATCATCGTCCGGCTGCACCGCTTCGTGCTCGACAAGCTCTCCGGCCGGCGGATCGTGTTCCTCCCCCACCCGGTGGCCTGGACCGAGGTTCCGGAAACCTTTGCGTCTCTTCGCAAGCAGCGTGGCCGCTGGTATCGGGGTCTTCGCGAGTCGCTGCGGTATCATCGAGCCATGATGTGGCGTACCCAGAACGGCCGCATCGGCTGGTTTGCCCTGCCGGCCTTCTGGCTGTTCGAGTACTACGGTCCCCTGGTGGAGATCGCGGGATATCTCTGCCTGCTGTTCCTGCTGATTATTGAACGGGTGCTGGACACCCCCTTGGTCAACTATCCATACCTGTGGGCCTTCCTGCTGGCCTCACTGGGTTATGGGGTTCTGGTGAACATTCTCGCGGTGGTGGTCGGCGCCTGGCGCTTCCGCTATGGTCTCGCCGACCGGCTGCAGCGTCACCTGCTGCCCTTCAGCCGCCCGCGCGAGGTTCTGGTCCTGCTCGCGTATGCCGTCCTGGAGAACTTCGGCTACCGGCAGCTGACGCTCTATTGGCGGGTGCGGGGGTTGTGGGATGCGTGGCGGGGCAGGACTGGATGGGAAAAGTTCGCCCGGGTGGGGTTCCGTCCGGGGGCCGCGCAGGCTCATGGCTGAGTCCGTGCTGCCCCGCATCTTGCTGGTGGATGACGACCCCGATCTGGGCCGCCTGGTGCAGCATGTCCTAGCCTCCAATGGCTACCACCCGGCGCGACAGGTTGCCACCGGCCGCGAGGCACTGGAGTCGCTCGACGGTATCGATATCGTGCTGCTCGACCAGCAGCTGCCGGACACCAGCGGCCTCGACGTGCTGGATGCCATTCGTACTCGCCCGGCGCCGCCGGCCGTCGTCCTCGTCACCGGCCACGGCAACGAGTCGCTGGTGGCATCCGCACTGCGCCGGGGCGCCGATGATTACCTGGCCAAGGACTCGGCGCTGGCCGAGCTGCTGCCCCAGATTCTGGAACGGGTGCGGCGTGGCCGTGAGCTGCGCAAGGCGCTGGCCGAGGCAGAGCAGGACCTGGTTCGTGCCGAGCGCCTCGCGGCCGTGGGTGAGATGACCGTCACTCTCCACCACGAGATCAACAACCCGCTCATGGCGGCGTTCGCCGATGTAGAGCTGTTGCTGAACGACCCGGGGGTGCCCTCCGAAACCCTGAAGCAGGGCCTGGAAGACATCCGGCAGGCGCTCCGGCGAATCCGCGACATCGTTCAGCGGATCGGCAAGCTCCGGGAGGTGCGAAGCAAGGACTACCTGCGGGGAATTCGCATGGTGGATCTGGAGCGGAAAGACTTTGAGATTTCGGTGCTGCAGCGCGGCACGGCCCTGTTACACCTGCCGGATGAAGACCTGATCCGGATCGTCTCACTCCTGCTGCGCGGCGCAGGGTTCCAGGTAGAGCGCTGCCCCAGCGTTTCGGAGCTCCAGGCGTCGGCAACCCGGATCGGCGTGACGGTCGTGGTGATCGCCGGGGGCGCCAGCACACCCGGAGCCCACCCGCTGGGAGGCTTCGTGCCCGCGCCCGAGCGTGAGTACCTGCTGGTGGCTCTCGTGGCTGGAGACGGGACGGTGGCCACTGCGGCCGGGGCCGATCACGTGGTGCCACTGCCGTTCGACCCGGGCACCTTTACGGGGGAGATAGTGCGCCGGCTGACTCCCGCTTAGCCTGCTGGTACGCCATTCCTCGCAACCGGACGATGCGCTGGCGGATCGGAGGATGCGATGCAACGAAGTCGGCCAGGAACCCCTCCTTCGATGACATCAGCCCGGGCGATGGATCCACGATGCACAAGTGCGCCGCGCCCTGGGTGATGGACTCGGTCGCCGCGGTGGCCCCCTCCAGCTTTTCCAGCGCCGACGCCAGAGCCATCGGGTTTCGGGTGAGCTGCGCTCCAGTGGCATCGGCCAGGTACTCCCGCTTCCGGCTCACCGCCATCGCGAGAATCCGGGAGACGACCGGCGCTATCGCCAGCGTCAGCAGCCAGAGCGCCAGGACCACCAATCCCAGCGGATTTCCTTTACCGCTCCCGCGCCGCCCCGCTGCCCTGCCGCCCCACCTTCCTCCCCGGCCCAGCATGCGACCCATGCCATCGGACAAGAGGGCGATAGCTCCCACCATGCCGGCCAGGAGCGTCATCAGCCTGATGTCGAGGTTTCGCACGTGCGCCATCTCATGCGCGATCACTGCCTGGAGCTCGTCGCGCGAGAGCGCTGCCAGGAGCCCTTCGGTAACAGCCACGCTCGCAGTGGCAGCGTCGCGGCCGGTCGCAAACGCGTTGGGGTCGGCGTCGGGCACTACCCAGACCCGGGGCTTGGGCAACCCCGAGGCTATGGCCATCTCCTCCACCACGTTCATCAGCTGCTTTTGTTCGGGGGTGGCAGGCTCGATCAGCTCCCAGGCGCCGGTCGACCACAGTACTCGTTCGGCGCCATGGCGCCACGAGTACCAGCAGATGAACCCCGCGGAGAGAACGCTGATGATGCCGATGAAGGGAACCACGTGATGGTAGGAGCCGGGACCGGCGCCGGCGGTCAGCAGCCAGAAAGCGAGATCACCTCCGAACCCGACCCAGGCAAAAAAGAGAAGAAAGCCGATGGTCAGCCAGGTGGAGCGCCGCCGGTTGGACTGCTGCTGAGCAAAGAGGTTGGCGTCGTCGCTCACGCGCCG
>JBDTTD010000022.1:0-17603 GCA_039930805.1 Gemmatimonadales bacterium
ACACGAAAAGACGGGACACCGATGCCAGGCTCAGGTTTTCCAGCAGCCCTGCCTGGTTCGCCAGAGTCCAGGAAACAACGGCAAAGAAAAGAATCGAGAGCCAAGGTGTCCGGAACACTGGATGAACCCGGGCGAAGAACGCCGGAAAATCTCCCCGCTCGGCCATGGCCATGCTGAGACGGGGTACGGCGAGCATGTTGGCGGCGAGCCAGCCGTACACCGAGATCAGCGCGGTCAGGGTAATGATTGCGGCCCCTGTGTCGCCCAGCAGCACACGCGCCGACTCGGCGATAGGCCGGTTGGTGGCTCCGGGATCGGGCAGGCTGGCTAGCACGGTGAGCTGGGCCAGGAGGTAGAGCAGCGCCGCCAGGCCCAGTCCGCCCAACAGGGCGAAGGGTGCGTCGCGCCGCGGGTGCTTCGCCTCCGACAGCGGGATGACCGCCGATTCGAAGCCGCCGTAGGCGAACACCAGCAGTAGCAGCACTTCCAGCCAGCCGGCGAGGGAGGGATCGGATGGGATTGGAGCCGGTTCGCCTTTCCCGCCCGCGATCCACACCAGACCGATGATCCCGAAGATCAGCAGCGGCGTGACTTTCACCAGAGCGAACCCATTGCTGACCCTGGCGCCGGACACGACGCTCCGGATGTTGACTGCGGCGAGGAAGCCTATGAAGAGGGTCGTGGCTGCGATGCCCCCGAGCCTGGTGCCGGCCCAGGGCCAGAAGCCTGCCAGGTAAGTGGAGAACACGTTGGCCTGGACGGCGGCGGTGATTGCCCGGACGAAATAGCTCAGCCAGCCGACCTGCAGGCCGACAAAAGGGCCGAAGGCTACACGGGTAAAGAGGTAGGCGCCGCCGGTGCCGGAGAATCGAGAGGAAACCTCGGCGAAGCAGAGGATCATCGTGGCGCAGCAGCCGGCCGCGATGGCCCAGGCCGCCAGGCTCATCACGCCCAGCCGGTCGGCCAGAGGACCGGGCAGGACGAAAACGCTCGACCCGATGACGCCGTTGAGGACGAGGCCGGTAAGACTCCAGCGGCCGAGCGAGCGGACGAGTCTAGCGATACCCAGCCTCGGCCGTTGCTCGATCACCCGCCAGCTCGGCCGCGCGTGCGACCCCGAACCGGCTTCGGGCCCGGCCCGGCTCCCGAAGCAGCGTCGCTCGATATGCGACCTGGGCCTCGGGGTAGAGTTTGGCGGCGAGGAGCATGTCGCCCAGAAGCTCACGGGCCGGCAACAGCTCGGCGGGAGTCACTGGGTGCTTGTCGGTGACCTCTTCGGTGTCCGCCGCGGTGCGGGCCATGGCCAGGGCCCGGCTGGTATCTCCAGCGGCGAACAGGACCCAGGCGGCTGCGGCATCCCGTTTGATGCCGACCACCCGGGCCCAATAGGTGTCGCCCCGGTCAGCCAGGTCGATTGCGATGGTATTCAGCTCCGCCACCTCGGTACGGGCGGCCTGAAGCCGATCACTCCGCGCTGCCCCCAGCGCGCGGGTGAAGCGGCTGAGTGCGGCCGTCACGCTCCTCGCCGCGGGATCGGGAGCGGGGAAGGCTGCGGCCGCCGCCCAGTCGCCCTCCTCCAGCGGAATTCGCGCCGCCATGGCGGTGCGGTTGTACTGTCCGATCAGCACGTTGGTGGAGGGGGAGACGCGAGCCGCCTGGGCAATAGCTACCGTGGCGCGCGCCGCGGAGTCCTGTCCCAGCTGAAGGTATCCATAGACTGCGTAGTCGAGGGCGTGAAGCCCCTCGCCCGTCGTGGTGTAGGGACCCGTCGCCTTGGCGTGAGCGACACCGGAGTTGTAGGACTTCCAGTTTGCGGCGATCGCCTCCTCCCACAGTCCCAGTCGCACGAAGATGTGCGACGGCATGTGTTGGGCGTGTGGGGCCGCTGGGGCAATGCCTGCGTAGCGCCGGGCTGCCGCCAGGCCGAGTGTTGCCAGCCGTGGAGAATCAGCCGAGTGAATGACGTAATGAGCCAGGCCGGGGTGGTCGGGATGCAGGGCGAAGAGTGGATCGAGGATGGCGATGGCGCGCTTCTGCTGCGCGAAGGTGGTGTCGGTGCGGGGGGCGGTCGCGAGCTGGGCCAGGGCGTAGTAGATGGCGACTTCAGTGTCGCGGGGATTGTCCCGGTAGAGCCGCGCCATGGTGTCGGCATAGGCCTGGAGCCGTATTGCATTCGACGCCCCGGCGGTATCGCGATACAGCGCGGCGGCAGCGGAAATGAATCCCCGCTCACGTGCGCTTCCGGGGCGCTTGGCTGAGGCCCGCTCGGCGGCGCGCGCGCCCTCGGTGAGTACGGCGCCCGAGGGTCCTCCGGCGAATGGATTGCCCCACGCATTCAGCGCGAGCCCCCAGTGTGCCATTGCGCAGTTGGAGTCGGCCTCGAGCACCGCTCCGAAGGCAGTCCGTCCCTCCTCAAACCAGAAGGAGTGAAGCACTGCCACGGCATGCTCGAAGCGGCGACCGGCCTCGGTGCTGCATGAGACCGGGAAGTGGAGTCGGCCGAGCCGACCGACACCGTGCTGGTGGAGACCCGGCCCCTGCGCCAGTGCATCGGAGACGGTCAGGAATACGCCAGCCGTCAGGGCCAGCATGGTCAGTCTTCTCATGGCGCGTAAGCCTCCCGTTGGGCATAAAGAGAAGTGAATCTCAAGCGTCGACAAGGGTCGATCCCAGACGACGTTTACAATCTCCAGGGGGGACGGAGAATGGTACGCTCACCGGGGCGGCGCGTGTAACAATCCACCTAAATCCGATGTCACGCCAGACGTTGCACGGGGGCTCCGAACTGGCGCTGTTCGTTTGGCCGCTTGGACTTCAGGGGGAGGATTGTCGTGCCACACCGCCGGGGCTGACCGGTTCCTTCACATGGCAAGAACCGAACACTTGAGGCGACTTCTGGCATGGGCAATACTGCCGGGACACCTACAAGGGATGCCATGTTTTCACCGACTCGTCGGGGCCGGGCGCTGGAGCTTTGTGTAGCCGTGCTGCTGCTGGTAGGGACGGCCTGTGGTGCGGGCGTGCCCGCGGCACCGCTGTCGCTACCGGTGCCGGCCGCCGCAACGGCCGAGCCGTCCGCGATGCGCCGGCAGAAGGCGCCGGAGACGCAGAAGGCCAGGAAAGCGCCTCAGCCGAAGCCGGGGCCCGCAAGCCCGAAGGCCGCGCCCGCGAGTCCGCGCAGCGCGCGCCCCGCGCTAGTCGACAGCGCCGCGCTCGAGCGTGCGGTGACCAAGGCTCACGCGCACTGGCCGCTGGCCATAGTGCTGGCGCGGAGAAGCGGGAACCCGGAAGTGGCGGAGCAGGCAGCAGCGGCGCTGGTGCGGGAGGCGGGGCGGCTGCGGCTGAGTCCCAGCCTACTGGGTGCAGTGCTGCTGATCGAGAACTCACCGCTCGATCCCGCCGCGGTGAGCAGCCAGGGCGCGATCGGCCTGATGCAGGTTATGCCGGTGCACCGGGGGAGCTACGGCTGCTTTGCCGATCTGGTCAACGTGGATACCAACATCTGTCACGGTGCCAGCATCCTGAAGCATATGGTGCGCCGGACCAACTCCGTATCGCTCGCCTTGAAGCGATACAACGGCTGCGTGCGGGGCCGGAACACGCCCCGCTGCTACCGCTATCCGGTGCGGGTGCTTCGGACTGCCTCACGGCTTCGCCGGGACATGCTGCTGGCCGCGGCCGACACGACCGTGGATTTGCAGGAGGTTCTCGCCACCACCCCACGGCGGGCCAGTGGGGGCCGGCAGCTCGTCACCAACCCGGATTCCACCGACTCGGCCGACGGTTCGCCCATCTCCTGCGCCTCGTTCTTCGGCTGTCTGCGGGACCGATGGACGGCCAGGTATTAGCCTGGCGGCAAACCGTTGGGGGAAATTGATGGTCGCCCGCGGGTTCTCTCTGCAGTAACAACTAGCCTGGTGGGGCCACGATGCCCTTGGCACAGGTCTCACAGATGCCGTGGCTGGTTTGCGACTGGTGCTGCCGGTGGAGAAAATCCTCGACGCTGAGCCAGTCGCCGCCGGAGCGTACCCGGCGACACCAGGCGCACATGACGAGCAGCGACTCCAGGTATTCGATCCGCCGGAAGGCACGGTAGGTAATGACAACCACCGCCGTACCGACCGCGATGGTGAGGAGCGACTCGAGCGCGCCTTCTCCCCAGCGCACCGGAGTGCGAGGCGCCCCGAACAGGATGTGGGGCAGGTCGAAGATCTCATCCATCCAGATGATGACGACGATCAGCAGGAAACCGGCCGCCTCCAGCGCCAGCATGCGGCGAGATACGTCACGACGGGTATTCACTCCGCGATCTTCCTATCGTTTGAGACTCAGCAACAGGACGCCACCCGCCACGCAGGCGATCCCGACCCAATCCTTCGGCGCCGGCCGCTCGCCCAGAAAAATCACGGCGAAGATGGCGACCAGGACCACGCTCAGCTTGTCGACCGGTGCCACGCGAGAGGCCTCGCCCAGCTTTAGCGCGCGGAAATAGCAGACCCAGCTGCCTCCGGTGGCCAGTCCGGAGAGAGTGAGAAACAGGACCGAGCGGTGGGGCAGGGAAGCCGGGTTCTGCCACTTCCCGGTCGCGTAGACGAAAGCCGCCAGCACCACCAGGATGACCGTGGTTCGGACCAGCGTGGCGTAGTCGGAGTCGATCCCCTCCAGTCCGATCTTGGCGAGGATGGCTGTGGCCGCCGCAAAGACGGCGGAGAGCAGCGCCCATACCAGCCAGGTCTGTGATTCAGGCACGCGAGCCTCTACGCCGGTCGAGAGACCGCCGGTGTTCCCTGCGCCCGGACCGTCAGCAGTCCCAGTACGCCTGCCACGAGCAGCAGGACCAGCACGTCGCCAGTCAGATGCCCGCGTTCGGCCGGGTCACGGAAGGCGTGAATGGCCATGACCAGCGCGTGGGCGACGCTCGACCAGACGGTAAACCAGATCAAGCTGAGATGGTCGCGCGGATCGCGGGCAGCACGGATGAGGAACACGCCCAGCGTTGCGTAAATGACCAGGATCATCTGAAGGTATTCGGGTTGCGCCGGTGTCCAGGCCCAGCCGGAGGGCCACAACAGGGTGAGCGGATAGATGCCAATGATGAAGGTGATCCCGATCAGAAGCAGGGCAACCTGCAGCCTACGAACCGCGGGGGTCTGGGACGGCACGCGCAACCTCCATGACAGGGATGAATCGAAGACCGGTCTCGGCAGTATACGATTACCGGCTGCTTGCGGTAATGGTCCGACCACCGCCACTCAAAACGGCATCGTGTAGGCCGGTGGCGTCACCCCGTTGAGCCGGAGGTAGGGCACCACCTGCCCCAGGGTCCAGACCGAATGCTCCAGTGCCAGCGCGGCGAGGCGGCCGGCCGGCTGCGGCGGCTGGCCGTACATCGCCACCGGACGCTTGAGCTGGGCCGGGGTCGCCTCCTTGAGAGCGGTCAGGAAATAGTCGTACGTATCGGCCGCGTATTTCCGGAGCGCCACCTTGTCGTGCAGATAGGTGGTGCTGTCAGCCAAGACGGGCGCAGTCTTGAGGCCGCGCAAGGCGATGGCGGCGACGTCGAGATTGGTGCTGACGATGTGATCGAACTGCCCGGCCAAGGTGCGGACTCCCGGCGTGGGTCGGAAATTGGTGGCTGAGTCGGGCATTGCATCGATGTAGGTCAGCACCGCCAATCGATTGCGCACCCAGTCAGCCAGCAGGTCAGGGTCCACCGCGGTCTGGGCGGCGGCTGCTGCCGGGGCAACGGTGATGGCCAGGACGAAAAGTAAGTAGCGCATGAGCTCTCCAGGGTTAGACTCGTTCGCTCTTGGGGATCGTCACTTTCCGCTCGATTCGCGGATCGGGGTTCAGCCAGATCAGCGCGTTCATAACGTAGAGCGCGCCGGCGATCCACTGGAGGATAAACGCCAGAGGACCATCCAGCCGGTCACGAATGGTAACAACGAGAGCCAGAACAGCAGGTGCAGGTTGGCCCAGAGGACATTGCCGGCCACCTGGGTGGCCGCCTGGAACAGGTGGTGGCGATGACGGCGTCGCTGAATGCCTCCAGCCGGGACTTGTTCATCGCATCACCGTTACCTCGATCCGCGACGGATGCCTGGGCGTGTGCCAGATCCGGTGGGTCTGGGCCTTGAAGTCAGACTCCTTCGCCTGGAAGATGTTCGGCACCCAGGTCTGCGGGTTCCGGTCGTAGACGGGGAACCAGGTGCTCTGGATCTGCACCATGATTCGATGTCCCTTCCGGAAGGTGTGGCTCTGCTGGTGCAGGTCCACGGTGAAGGGAAGCGGGGTATTCGCGGTGAGCGGCTCGGGCTTCGAGAAGCTCTTCCGGTATCGGCCGCGCATGATCTCGTGCGCCACCATGAGCTGATACCCGCCGAGCTCCCAGGCCTCCGGGACGCTGTCGGGGAAGACATCGATCAGCTTGACCGCCCAATCGGCGTCGCGGCCGGTGGTGGATGCGATCAGCCGTGCCGTGACGTCACCCGCGATGAGCAGATCTTCCTTCAAGGGCTGGGACACCCAGCTCACGACATCGGGACGGCCGGTCACGAAGCGCTGGTCGATCGTCTCCCAGGTGCGCCAGCGGGAGCCCCGAGGATCGTAAGTCTGCTCGATGGGACGGGGGCGGTACGGCACCGGGTGGGCCGGATCGGAGACATACTGGTCGAACGGGGTCTCACCCGTCCGGGGTGGATCGAACGACAGACTGCCACCCGCGTGGAGGTAGAGACGCCTGGGGGTGGCGCCTTCCTTCGGGGGCCAGGTCGGGAACGAGTGCCAGCGCTTGAGTCCCGCGTCATAGAGCATCGCCTCGGGCTGGCTGAGGCTGCCCATATCCTTCAGATAATACGCGAACCAAGGTGCCTCAACATCCTTGAGGTAGGCATCTTGCGTTCCGGAGTCCACCACCGGCATTTGCCGGGCCGGATTGCGCCAGCCACCGTGGTTCCAGGGGCCCATCACCAAAAAATTCTGGTTGGCGGTGTCGCCCCGCTCCAGGGCCTTATAGGTGGCCAGGGGACCGAAACGGTCCTCCTGGTCCCACCAGCCGCCGACGGTGAGCGTGGGGACGGAGGGCGACTTCAGCAGTGGCTGAACCGCCCGCTTCTGCCACAGCGTGTCGTAGGCGGGGTGGGCGGCGAACGCGTTCCAGGTGGGGACCTTTCCTCGAAAATACCTGGCGTTCACGTTGGAGAGCGGACCGAGCTGGAGGTACCAGTCGTAGGTGTCCCACTTATCGATCGGGAGGGGGACCGACTGGTCATTGCTCAGCTCCATCGATCCGGCATACTCGAACCCGTAGGAGAGGCGAAAGGCGCCCTGGTGGAAGAAGTCGTCGCCCATCCAGGTGTCGGTCATCGGCGCCTGGGGGGAGATCGCCTTCACTGCGGGGTGCGGGTTGATGCCGGCCATGGTGGCCAGGAACCCGGGGTAGGAAACGCCCAGCACGCCGGCTCGTCCATTGTTGCCCGGCACGGTCTTGAGGAGCCACTCCACGGTGTCGTAGGTATCGGTGGTCTCGTCCACGCCGCTGGAGTCGGCCCGCGCGTGGAGCGGATGGTTCATGATGAACTGCCCCTCGCTCCCGTAGCGTCCGCGGATGTCCTGGGAGACGAAGATGTATCCGTCCGCCGCGAGGAACCGGTAGCTGCTGGGCACCGCGGTATCGGCGGCGATGCCGTAGGGCGTCCGGGTGATGAGGAAGGGGAGCGGCTCGTGCGAACCCTCAGGCTCGCAGACGCTGGTGTTGAGGCGAACCCCGTCGCGCATGGGGATCTTCACGAAGCGGCACAGGTGCCGGGGTGGGAAATCCTGTGCCGGGAGAGACGGCGGAGCAACCACCATCGCGGTAAGGACCCAGAGGACGGTACGTCCGGACATCGACAACAGTGAATCTCCTTTCAGTTGTTCAGCACAGAGGCACACAGCGATGGTAGCCCTCAGCGCAGAATGCCGACGGCCCAGACCGGCAAGTGATCGCTCGCGCCCCGCACATCGAGCACTGTACCCGCAGCCGCACTATCGGGGCTCGAGAAACCCTTAAGGAAGATATGGTCCCATCTTCCCAGGCCCGTCGTAGGGGGGCCGCGCCGGGTGGGCCAGGCGTAACCCAGGTGCAGCGCGGTACGGCCGACGCCCTCGTCGTTCATGTCGCCGCCGATCACGACGCGGGAGTAATGAGAGGCGTCGGCGAGGATCGCCCCCAGCTGATCACGCCGGGCCGCGGGTGACACGCCGGCCGGGGTGCCGAGGTGGACGGAGTATGCCCGCACCAGCCGGTCACAAACCCGAACGGTGGCGGCTGTCGCGGCTCGCTGAGTGTGCGCCAACCGGGCGAGGTGCGGAAGCACAATCTTCTTGTCTTCCGCGATTGGCCATCGCGACAGCACTGCGTTGCCGAAGTTTCTCCCGGTCCTCAGGTGGAACACGGCCGGATAGTACACAAATCCCATACCGAGTGTGTCGGCGATGCGCTTGGTGGAGCCCTCGTCCATCTCCTGCAGCAGGATGATGTCGGCGGCGCGTAGCGCAGGATCCGACTGGAGCACCGCAATAGCGCTGTCCACCCGCAGTGCAAACTCGATGTTGAAGGACGCCAGCCGCAGAGTTTGGTCGTGGGCGCACTCGCCGGTGTGGGCGGTGGCGGGACTGCCCGCGTATCTTGGACCGTCGACGCTGGTATAGTTGCGCCCCGTTCGACAGCCGGCGGCAGCCACCGCGGCCAGCAGGAGCGCCGCTCGGAACGTATCAGCCATACTCGCATCCGACCCGGTTCAAGAGGAAAACCATGCTGGCCAACTGGATCACGCTCTCGCGCTTCCCGCTCCTCCTGATCAGCGTCCTGATCCTGTACTTCGGCTCGGCGACGCTCCGGCTTGCGGGCGTCGGGCTTCTCTTCCTGGGCCTCATGCTCGATACGGTGGATGGGATGGTGGCCCGCAGGACCGGGCAGACGAGCCTGTTCGGCAGTGTACTCGACATAGCGGCCGATCGCACCTACGAGCTGGTCCTGTGGGTATGCTTTGCCGATCTCCGCCTGATTCCGGTCGCCATTCCGCTCATCATCATCGCCCGGACGACACTGACCGACGCGTTCCGCAGCATCGGCGTGGGGCAGGGCACCGCCCCGTTCGCACAGCATCGCACCCCGCTGGGCCGCTTCCTGGTCGGTTCGACCTGGATGCGCACCGGTTATGCCGTCACCAAGACGACGACATTGTGTGGGCTCGCCCTGGCCCAGGCGTTCATGGGCCTTCCCGCCGAGTCGAAGTTCGCCCCGGCGGTGCCCTCGATGATGGCCGGCCTCCAGGTCATCGCCTGGCTGGCGGTGGCGTTCTGCGTCTTCCGCGGACTTCCCGTGATCATCCGCTCGCTCCGCAACTACTGGGGACGTCCAGCTCCGGCATGAGCAAGGCATCCGTGCCGGACTGCTGGGCCAGGCCAGCTTCGGGGGCGGGGCCGCAGGCCAGGGATCCAAAAATCCCTGTGGGTCGCCCTCAGCATCGCGGCGCATGTCCTGCTGATCGGCATCCCGATTGCGCTCCTTACCCGGCGTGCACCGGCTTCAAGCCAGGAAACTCCCTCCGCCTCCCTTCCGTAGATTCCCCTGAGTTTTAGTTTCCTTGCGGCCTCCCCGGCCGACCTCTACTCGAACCCCACGGACCGTGCTCGCACTTCTACTGCTCGTTCAGGCCACCGGCCCAGTCGTCGAGGGAAAGGGCTCGCCTACCGCCGAGATTCCCCGGCTGGAGAGCGAGATCCAGATCGATGGCAGGCTCGACGAGCCGGCCTGGGCCCGGGCCACCCGGCTGACCGGCTTCTGGCAATACCAGCCGGTGGACGGGCGGCCCGCCGAGGAGCAAACCGAGGTGCTGGTCTGGTATTCCCGGGATGCGATCCACTTCGGGGTCATTGCGTACGACCGCAATCCCGCTGGCATACGCGCCACCGTGGCCGACCGGGACAATATCGACAATGAAGACTACGTCGTCCTCGACCTCGATACCTTCCACGACCGGCGCCGCGCGTTCTTCTTCGCGGTGAACCCGCTCGGGGTTCAGGCCGACGGAGTACGTAGCGAGGGTGCCGGTCAGGTCAGCAGCCTCATACCGGGCAGCGTAGACAAGAACCCGGATTTCACCTGGGACTCCAAGGGCCGGATCACCGATCGGGGCTACGAGATCGAGATCCGGATTCCCTTCCGCAGTCTTCGGTACCCCGGCAGCGGGCCGCAGACCTGGGGATTCAACGTCACCCGCATGGTTCAGCGCACCGGCTACACCGACACCTGGACCGACGTTCGCCGGGCTAACGCGAGCTTCATTGGACAGGAGGGAGCCCTGGGCGGATTGCACGACATGCGCCACGGTGTCACCGTCGAGGCTCAACCGTTTGTCACCGCCACCGCCGATGGGCGCCGCGACGCAGGCGGAAGCTTCACCCGTGAGGACGTGAACCCGGACGCGGGACTCAACCTGCGGCTCGGCTTCAGCAGCTATGCGCTCGACGCCACCGTGAATCCCGACTTCAGCCAGGTGGAGAGCGACGAAGGGCAGGTGACGGTGAACGAGCGCTTCGCGCTCTTCTTTCCCGAGAAGCGGCCCTTCTTCCTGGAGGGGATCGAGCTGTTCGGCTCG
The DNA here is from genome assembly GCA_039930805.1 of Gemmatimonadales bacterium. Lineage (GTDB taxonomy): Bacteria > Gemmatimonadota > Gemmatimonadetes > Gemmatimonadales > GWC2-71-9 > CAVVWJ01. The sequence goes on from JBDTTD010000022.1 coordinate 10,644, forward strand.
CCCCAGGGCCTGGTGTACACCCGCCGCATCGTGAATCCCAAGGCCGGCGCCAAGCTCACCGGCAAGTTCGGTCAGCTGGGCGTGGCGCACCTGACCGCGGTGGATGAGACCGGTGCGGACGACGCCTGGTTCAACATCACCCGGCTCCGCCGAGACTTCGGCCGGAACTCCCTCGCGGGCGTCACCTTCACCAACCGCGATGTGAGCGGCGCCCACAACCGGGTCCTGGCCGGGGACTTTCGCTACGTCTGGAGCCTCTATTACGCGCAGTTCCAGTACGGCCGCTCCTGGACCAGCGATGCGGCCGGCAGCAGAAACGCCCCCATCTGGCAGGCGGAGTATGACCGGACCGGGCGCAGCTGGGGGTTCAACTACCTGCTGAACGGCCAAGGCGAGGGCTTTGACGCGCAGTCCGGATTCGTCAACCGGCTCCGCAGTGGAGTGGTGACCGGGCATGCCTTCAACCGATTCACCCACTACGGTGCCCGCGGCGCGCTGCTGGAGAACCTCACCGTGTTCTTCGGTCCGGAGCGAACCTGGCTGTACGACAGCTTCGGATTCAAGCCCGGGCTCGAGGGGTTCGAGCAGTTCGACGCCACCTTCCAGCTACGCGGCGGGTGGGAGTTGAACGGCCACGTGGAGCGGGACTTCGTGAACTTCCAGGACAGCAGCTTCGCCAGGTACACGGTCGGCGGCGCCACCGGACCCGCGTACCTGCCCCCGGACGATTTCTCCGGCTTTACCGGGAAGGTGAAGGTCACCACGCCCACGTGGCGGCAGCTCGGCGCGACCCTGTCGTACGGGCGAGGGCGGGCGGCGATCTTCCAGGAGGGCGCCACCGGGCGAGGCTGGCAGATGGTGGGCAGTGTGGATCTCAGGCCAACGACCACGATTCGTGTCACCGCGCTCGGCACCCTGTTCCGGTTGTTCCGGCTCGATGGCAGCGAGTTTGCCCGCTCCACCATTCCACGGCTCAAATTGGAGTATCAGCCGAACCGGGCGCTCTTCTTTCGGGTGATCGGGGAGTACCGCTCGGAGCGGCGGGACGCATTACAGGACCCCTCGACCGGCGTTCCGTTGTTCGTCGGCGGAGTCCCCCAGCCGGCGACCGAGTTCAATGGATTCCGGCTCGACCTGCTCGCCTCGTTCGAGCCCACGCCCGGGACGGTCGCATTCCTGGGCTACGGCAGCTCGCTGGAGAGCGACCGGGAGTTCAACTGGTCCCGGCTGGAACGGATGAACGACGGATTCTTCGTCAAGCTGGCGTATCAGGTGAGGCGGTAGTGCGGTAGAACGGTAGGGCAGTAGGACGGGGCAGCGGGGCAGCGGGACAGAACCGGGGCGTCACCCCGAGCCGGAGGCGAGGGGGGCTAGAGCTGCTGTCCTCTGGGCAACCATTCCAGCTATGCTACTGTCTACTAGTCGCCAATAGCTAATAGCTAATAGCCAATAGCCAACAACCAAGGAATCGCATGGCATCCCCCAGAATTGCGTCACCATCGTTCGTGGTCCTGGCCGCATTCCTGGCCAGTTGCGCTTCAACATCGTCCTCCAGCGCACCGTCTCCCAGCAACAGCAGATCGGCCGCCGCGCCACAGCCGGATCCGCGGATTGGCCTTCGCGCTGGAAAAGCGGATGCAGCCGAGGCGGCCTGGAACCTCCGCGTCGTCTCCGAGACACCACCCTCGCCGCAGTTCGTGGACGGCGTCAACTCCGATCTGGCCTTTACCGGGCCCTACGCCATTCAGGGCAGCTTCAAGGGGTATCAGGTGTGGGACATCAGCAACGCCGGTCGGCCGAGCCTCAAGACGGCCTACGTCTGCCCTGGATCGCAGAGCGACGTCTCGGTCTACCAGAACCTGCTTTTCGTGTCCGGCGAGAACCTCTCGGCTCGGCTCGACTGCGGAACCGAGGGCATCGAGGATACCGTCAGCACGGAGCGGTTGCGGGGACTGCGCATCTTCGACATCACCGACATCGCCCATCCGAGGAATGTCGGCAACGTGCAGACCTGTCGCGGATCGCATACCCACACGCTGCTGGTCGATCCCAAGGACCGGCAAAACGTCTACGTCTACATCTCGGGCCAGGCCCCGGTCAGGTCGCCCAGCGAGCTGGCCGGCTGCGTGGCGGCTCCGAAAGATCCCAACTCCGCGCTATTCCGCATCGAAGTCATCCGGGTTCCGCTGGCCCATCCGGACCAGGCGAGGATCGTCAGCTCGCCCCGCATCTTCAACGATCTGGTGGCGCCTCCAACCCACGGCGACGCGCCGGAGGACACCGCGGCGGAGGCCAAAGCGGTGGCCGAGGCGAAGGCCAAGGGCGGGTTCGTCGGCACGTTTCACGGCAAGGAGCAGGTGATTCACCCGATGTGGGTGGCCGAGCTGCTGGACAGCACGGTCAAGGCCCGGAGCGGCACCGGCGCCCCAACCGCCGCCGACAGCGCGGCCTTGCGGGTTGCGCTCCCCGGGATCGTCGCCGCGGCGATCAAGGCGCATGAGGCCCAGATGCCGGACTCCACTGCGGGGCCCACCCAGTGCCACGACATCACCGTCTATCCCGCCATTGGCCTGGCCGGCGGTGCCTGCGCGGGCTATGGCCTTCTGCTGGACCTCAGCGATCCGGCTCATCCGGTCCGCATCGCCGCTGCGTCGGACTCCAATTTCTCCTACTGGCATTCGGCCACATTCAACAACGACGGCAGCAAGATCCTCTTTTCGGATGAATGGGGCGGGGGAATGCAGGCGAAGTGCCGGAGCACCGACAAGCCCGAATGGGGTGCGGACGCCATCTTCACCACCATTGACCGCAAGGCGCTGCAGTTCCAGAGCTACTACAAGCTCCCGGTGGCACAGACGTCCACCGAGAACTGCGTGGCCCATAACGGATCGCTGATCCCGATTCCGGGGCGGGACGTAATGGTGCAGGCCTGGTATCAGGGGGGCATCTCGGTGTTCGACTGGACCGATGCCAGGCATCCGAGGGAGATCGCCTACTTCGATCGCGGCCCGCTGGACTCGACTCAGCTGGAGCTGGGCGGCTACTGGTCGGCATACTGGTATAACGGGGTCATCGTCGGATCCGAGATCACCCGCGGTCTCGACATCTTCGAGCTCCAGCCGAGCGCATTCATCTCCAAGAACGAGATCGACGCGGCCAAGTCGGTGCACCTGGACTATTTCAACGCCCAGGGGCAGGTCAAGTTCACTTGGCCGAAGACGTTCTCACTGGCGCGGGCGTACGTCGATCAGCTGGAGCGCTCCAGCCGCGGTGGAGCGGGCGAGGTCACGGCGTATCGTGCCGCGCTCGACCGCGCGGAGCGGGCTGCCGAACCGGAGCGGCGGAACTCACTGAATCAGTTGGCGGCGCGGTTGGAAGCCGAAGCCAGCGGGGTGGGGGATCCGGCCAAGGCACTCGTACTGGCCGGGGTGGTGAGGCAGTTGGCTACCGGCCAGCGACTCGCCGGCCGGTAGTCCAGCACGAGTCAGCCGGTCATATCCGGAGGATCCTCTCCCAGGGCGGTCGCCAGGTCGATCTGGTGCTCCTGCTCCGCCTTGAGGATCTCCCGGATGTGCTCGGCCATGGCATACTCTCCTAACGCCTCGCACTGCCGCACCCGGGTCCGGTACTGCCGGATCGTCTCGCTCTCGTTCTCCAGGTCGAAGCGGAGCAGGGCCTCCGCCTTGTCCGACAGCTTGACCGGCTTGGGGGTTACGGTCAATGTGCCGCCGAGATAGTCGATCTGCTTGGCAATGATGAGGGCGTGGTCCAGCTCCTCTTTCGCGTGAAGTTCCAGCTCCTTGGCGATGGCCATATACGCCGCGCCCTTGATGACCTGGGAGTAGACCACGTAGGCGATGATCGCCTGGTATTCGCGCGCGAGATCCTCGTTCAGCAGTGCTATGAGCGCGTCCCGGTCCACCGCGTCAGACGAGGCATCACGGGGGGATGAATCCTTCTTCGGCACGATAGTCTCCTTTAGTGACGGCTTCGTTTAATCCGCGCTAACTTCGGCTGCCCCGCTGCCCCGCTGCCCCGCTGCCCCGCTTACCGCATCCGCCCCACCAGCCCAAGCGGAACGCTCCGAGTTCCAGCCCAGCTCCGCACCGAGCCGTCGGCTTTCCTCAGCATCAATTGTCCGGAGATCCCGCCATCCAGCAGCAGCGCCTGCCGGCATCCAAGCCCGCCCATCACGGCCGCCATCTCGGGAGTGGTGAGCCCGAGCGGTACCTGGCCGAACGACTCACCGAGTGCGTCGAAGCGGGTCAGGGCGACAATGACCCGCCCGTCTGCCAGGGTCCCAAGCGCTAGCCTCGCGTCCCGGTGCGCCAGGTCGACTCCCTGGCCCGCTTTTCTCAAGGGCACCGGGATCACGCCGTCCAGCAACAGCATCGGATAGCTCTGGAATGCTTCGCGCGCCGTTCCGCGCTCCCGTGCGGCGACAACGCTATCCGGCGCCACAATCCGCAGTATGCCGGATGAGTCCACCACCACCGCGCCTGCCAGCGGTGCGTACTCCGGCGGGAGCACCTCGCGTCCCTGGCTCACTACCCAGCCCCAGGGCAAGGAGTGGCGGAACTGCCCCGCGTCGAGCGCCAGCGCAACGCCGCTGTCGGCGTCGGCCACGGTCCAACCCTCATTCCGGGTGAACGCCGTCGCCAGCGAGAGCTCCAGCCGACGCGGGTCGAACCGCACCAGCACCACGCGGGTACGCCATGCCTCACTGGCGCCGCGAAGCTGAAGCTCGCCCCATTCCATGCCGGAGATACCAGACCGCCATGCGACCCGGGCGGCGAGCGTTGCTTCGCCGTTCCACCGCGTTGGCGCCCCATCCTGCCGCCACCACGTTTCCCAACCGCCGGCCCCTCGAACCGCGAGCGCGTCCGGCGAGTGGTCGGACCTCGCTCCTGAGGCGGCAGCAGCGAGCGCAGTGCCCGCCACCAGCGCCAGCACTACGACGGCCCGACGGAGCGAGGTCATCGCGCCATTCTCAGCGGCACCCGGCCATCTGAATCCGCTGGATGGTGTCGGCGATCGCCATCATCTTCGGGGTGTTGTCGGCCGCTTCCGCCGCTTCCAGGCGCTCCCCCAGTGCCTCGAGCTTGGCCTCATGCTTCTGGATGTTCTTTACCATGCAAGCGTTCATGCTCGAAGCAGCGGCCGACATCCGAGGATCCATCGAAGGCGCCGTAGGTGTGGGAGCGGGCGCCGGGGCGGGCTTGGCTGCCCGTTCTACCGGATGGTCTACGATGCCAAGCAGAGACTTAAGCTCGGCTGACTTGGCCGCCACCGCTGACTTTTCCATGGGGGAAGCGCCGCCCGGAGGGGTAGCGCCTGTCAGGATCGCCGTGGCCCGCTCCTTCACCATGCCCAGGTCGCCCCGGCTGAAGCCTGAGGCCTTCGCTTCCAGCTTCTCCGCCCGGATCTCCAGATCACGCTGTGCCTCGTAGTGGCCCTTGGGCGGCTCCGGTTCCTTGACGATGCAGCTCGGATCCTGCACCGCCAGCGCCGAATCCTGGTAGGCGAACGCGAGCTTCAGGTCGCCCTTCTCCTGGGCCGCGGTCACTTTGTCGTTGTATGCGGTCCATTTGTTGAATCGTTTTTTATTTGACTCGGCCCCCATGTAGAAGGCCTGCTGCGCCGTCTCACACTTGGCCCGGGCTAGGGGGTATGCCGCCTTCGCCTTGGTGTAGCGGCCGAACGGCGTGTCTTCCTTGGCGGCCGCCTCGCGCTCCACCTGCCCGGCCTTGAGTCCGGCGAGCAACTGGTTCACCACCTCCTTGGTGAGCACGATCATGCCGCCGCGATCGGCCGGCCCCGCGTCCTCCGCGAGAGGCGCTGACACCTCGCCGGCTGCCTTGGACACCGCTTCCTGGCCCGCCTTCGCCTTGACCTTCTTCTTCAGCCCGCCGAACTGGGCGGAAGCCGGGGTAGCAATCGCGAGCGCCGCGAGTGCGATCACGGCGAGCCGGGCGATGTTCATGGTTTTCTCCGATTCTCAGTCGATGAGCTGGGTGGGATACTTGGGACCCGGAAATGTGCAGGTTGCGGGGCGAGAGCGCCAGCGCGACGATCAGCTCAATCCTGAACATCGGACATCTCAGGTCGGTGCTTCACGGGCCAGGTCGCCGGCAACCCGGCGTAGAACTCCGACAGATCGCGGTGCTGCTCGGGAGACCAGTCGGCCAGGAGCTCACCAGGCCGGCCTCGGGCGGGATGGCGAAACTCTCCCCCACGCCGCTGCCGACCGCCACGGCGTAGCGCAGTTGGCCCTCCGGGAGCAGAAGTGCGAGGACGAACGCGAGGGTGGCTGGATGCACACCACGCTGTGGCAACTCCGGTCGTCTCGATGATCCGTGAAGGTCGATCAACCGGGTACAAGGTACTCCGCTGCATTGCCGGAGCTTTGATCGAATGGAGGCGATGTTACCGGCGGAGGGGGACAAGGGCGAGCTGCTGCGGGTGACGCGTTCAGACCGGTCTCCATCATTGCTGCGCCTTCGGCTCCTCCCAGTGCACCTGGTGCATGAGGTGATGGATGCCGGGAGCCAGCAGGAGGCCTGTCACCCCAATTACCACGAGACCGCAATACAGGGCGTACAGGCCGGCAAAGAGCTTACCCGTCTCCGAGAGGTCTAGCTTCACCGGCCCCATTCCACCCAAAAGCATGGCTGAATTGAGGAAAGCGTCCCGCCATGGGAGGTGCTCATAGTGCTCGTATCCCCATATCCCCAGTGCCAGCGATAAGGCGAGAACACCGAGTGAGAGCACGAGATGAAGCAACTGGTGCTGCAGAAACGGCCGATGAATCCTGGGTCCTGATCGCATGGAATCCCTCGAGCCTCATTTGGAGCGGCGTGGCTTGCCGCGGGTGGATGGGCGTTTCGTGCTCTTTCCTTGCTCTCTCCTTGCTCTTGAATGGCACCTGGTGCGCCTCCGGGTGAACACTCAGTCTGTGGT
>JBDTTD010000023.1:0-17498 GCA_039930805.1 Gemmatimonadales bacterium
AAGATCGGACAACAGGCCCGCGACCGAACCCGAGGGTGCCGCCATCGACGTGGGGCCAAGCTCCGCGAGATAGCCGTCCCGCCGCTCGGACTTGATCGAGCCGCCGATTCTGTCGCCGGCTTCGTACACCACGACCCTGGCCCCGCGCTGCTTGAGCCGATACGCAGCGGTCAGCCCGGTCAGGCCGGCACCAACGATGGCTATCGCGGCCATGCCGCTCCGAGCGCGCTCTCGAGGAGCTCGAGCTCCGCCTCACCGTGAACCGACGAGGCAAAGGCGGCCTCGAACGGGGACGGAGGCAGGTAGATGCCGGCTTCGAGCATGGCGTGGAAGAAGCGCTTGTATTCCTCCCGATCGGTTCGCCTGGCCGCGGCAAAGTCGTGCACCGGATTCGCGGTGAAGAACGGGGTGAACATCGTACCGACCCGTTGCACGGTTAGGGACACTCCGGCTCCGTCGGCGGCCCGGCTCATGGCGGATGCGGCTCGACCCGCCCATTCCTCCGCCTGCCGCCATACTCCAGGGCGCGACAGCACCTCCAGCGTTGCCAACCCCGCGGCCATTGCGAGCGGATTGCCGGAGAGCGTGCCGGCCTGGTAGACCGGGCCAGCTGGCGCAATGTGTTCCATCAGCTCGCGAGAACCGCCGAAGGCCGCGGCGGGGAGTCCGCCCCCGATCACCTTGCCGAGACAGGTGAGGTCCGGCTCGATCCCGTAGAGGACCTGCGCCCCCTGCGGATGCACCCGCCACCCCGTCATCACCTCGTCGAAGACCAGCAGGGCTCCATGCCGGCGGCTGAGGTTTCGAAGGCCCTCGAGGAACCCGGACACCGGCGGTACCACCCCCATGTTGCCGGCCACAGGCTCCACGAGTATCGCGGCGATATCGCTCCCGCGACTGGCGAAGAGGTCCTCTGCCGCGGACAGATCGTTGTAGGGCACTACCAGAGTGTCCGCGACCGTGGCGGGGGTGACCCCCGGGGAGTCGGGCAGTCCCAGCGTGGCGACGCCGGATCCGGCCGCGGCCAATAGTGCGTCCGAATGCCCATGGTAGCAGCCGTCGAACTTGACGATCAGCCGCCGCCGGGTAGCGGCTCGGGCCAGACGTACGGCGCTCATCAAGGCCTCGGTGCCCGAGCTCACGAAGCGCACCATCTCGAGTGACGGGAAGGTGGCCACCACCTGCTCGGCCAGGCGCACCTCCAGCTCGGTGGGCGCGCCAAAGGTGGTGCCTCGTCCGGCGGCCTCGACCACGGCGGCCAGCACCTCGGGGTGTGCATGGCCGTGAATCAGCGGGCCCCAGGAGAGCACCAGATCGAGGTAGCGGTTATTATCGGCGTCGATCAGATAGGCGCCCTCGCCGCGAACCATGAAGCGTGGCGTCCCGCCGACCCCCTTGAAGGCCCGGACCGGGCTATTGACGCCGCCTGGAAGCACCCGCTGGGCGGCGGTGAATAACCGCTCGGAGGCCGTGGTCGGCTGGGCCTTGGCGCGCACTTCCGTCATGACCCGCCCGCCTCAGCCAACCAGCCGGCCGCCGCCTTTGCGTGGTAGGTGATGATGGCGTCGGCTCCCGCCCGGCGCATGCCGGTCAGCGTTTCGAGCACGACCTTCGCTTCATCGATCCATCCCTGTCGCGCGGCGGCTTTCACCATGGCGTATTCACCGCTCACGTTGTAGGCCAGCAACGGGAGCTGGGTCCGCTCCCGGACGGCGCGCACAACGTCGAGATAGGCCAGGGCAGGCTTTACCATGAGCAGGTCCGCCCCCTGCGCCTCGTCCAGCGCCGCTTCCAGAATCGCCTCGCGTACGTTGGCCGGGTCCATCTGATACTGCCTGCGGTCTCCGAACGCAGGGGCACTATCGGCCGCCTCACGGAACGGCCCGTAGAAGGCGCTCGCGTACTTGACGGCGTAGCTCAAAATGGCCTGATCGATGTATCCCGCGGCGTCGAGTGCGGCTCGAATGGAGGCCACCATGCCGTCCATCATGCCACTGGGGGCGATGATGTCGGCCCCGGCTGCCGCATGGCTCACCGCCGCCCGGGCCAGGACCTCCAGGGTCGCGTCGTTGTCTACCACGCCTTTCCTGATGACGCCGCAGTGACCATGGCTGGTATACTCACAGCAACAGAGATCCGAGATCAGCAGTAGATCGGGGTGGCGCTGTCGTATCCTGCGCAGCGCCTGCTGCACGATTCCGTTCTCCGCAAAGTTTTCTGATCCAACCTCGTCCTTGTTCGCCGGAATACCGAACAGCAGTACCGCGAGAATACCCAGGGACCGGATCCGGTCCACCTCCTCATCCAGGGCCTGGTCCACCGAGAGCTGAAAGACCTCGGGCATCGAGCTGATCTCGCGCTCGACCCGAGCTCCGTGCACGACGAAGAGCGGCTGAATCAGGTCGGCCGCCGACAGCTGGTGCTCGCGCACGAGCTGGCGTATGGCGCCGGTTCGGCGCCGGCGCCGGGGTCTGTTGGCCGGAGGGAGGGTCACGCAGGGAAGACTAGGGAGCGGCCGCCCGGCCCGCAACCACGGCCAAGGCTTGCACCAGTGTCTGGCACATGCTTTGCCCTTTTGATGATGGTAGAGCTTGTATCACGTTTTCACGTTCACGTTCGGGAGGGTTTACAACAGGAAAGGGGTCGGTCCGCTAGCCGCTTCCAACGGCGCAAGCCATCGGTTGGAGAATGGGTTAGCCCGGCACAGGTGGGGTGTTCCTTGTCACCCGGTATGCACACCTGAGCATCACGGCCGAATGCATCCCTTCCACGCATCTTGAAGCAGGTCCAGGCAGGTGGCTCCCCCCGGCTCATTCGCCGGCCGCCCGCCAGCGCCAGGAGCGCATCACGAATGAAACGACATTTCTCGCTTCTCCCATACGCATTCTTCCTTGGGACGTTGACACTGAGCGCCTGCGGCGGACGCCCGTCCCAGCCCAGAATAGCACCAGCTCCCAATCCAATGCTTGCCATAGTCAGAGCCAATCTGTGGGACGGTACCGGCCGCGCGATCGTGCCTAACGCCGTAACGCTGATCCGCGCCGGCCGAATTGTTTGTGCCGGCGCCGCAGGCGAGTGTCCGATACCGCATGGAGCCCGAATCATAGACGCCAATGGCCAATGGCTCATTCCAGGACTGATAGACAGCCATGTCCACCTGCTCTTCCTGACCGGCGGAAGTGCTGGGGAGGATCTGTCGCTGGATCTGCGGAACCTGCTGGCGCAAGGGATCACCACGGTGCGCGACATGGGCACCAATCCCGCGGAGCTGCTGAGCCGGGTCAACGCTCTGAACATGACCCCACGGGTGTACGCGATGCAGCTGGTGGCGGGACGCCGTTTCTTCTTCAACGGATTCAAAGGAGTCAGGACCGCACGGGGTACCGTCTACCGCCAACCGCCGGCGATGACCATGCAGGCGCTGGGCTGGACACCAATGCTGTATACCTCTGACACCGATCCGGATTCTATCGTCGAAGCCGCGCGAAGCGCCGGGGCGATGGGTCTCAAGCTCTACGCCCAGCTGGATAAGGAGTCGGTGCGGAAGCTGACCGAGGCTGCCCATCGTGTGGGCATGCCGGTGTGGGGTCACGCCTGGGTGCAACCGGCCAGCGCGCTGGAACAGGCCCTGGCAGGCCAGGACGGCGTGGTGCATGCCGCCGGGTTCGCCGGGGAGCTTTTCTCGGCCGAGGAGCGCGACACCCTGGTGGACGACGGCAAGCTGCAGATGGCGACCGCCGATGTGGCCACCGTCGGTTCGGCGCATGATCCGCGCATTCTCGAAGCCCTCGACTCACTCGCCCGGCGCGGGACCATCTTCGAGCCAACCCTGGACGCCACTTACCACAGCGTGGCGTATTTCAACTCCAAACGGCGGCACATTCCCTCGGAGCAAGAGGAGTATGTTCGCGCCGCGTCAGGCTTCGGTATGGAGGTGACCCGCGAGGCGGTGCGGCGCGGCGTGAAAATCAGCGCGGGCAGCGATCACGTGGCGTACGGTCCGGCCATCGAGCGGGCTACCCTCATGGGAGAGTTGCGACTGCTGGTGGACTCTGTGGCACTGACCCCGCGTGCCGCCCTCCTCGCCGCCACCCGGGATGCCGCGCGCGCGATCGGCGGCGAGCCCGGCCGGCGGTTGGGCACCATCGTGGCGGGACAGTATGCCGACCTGGTGCTGCTCAACCGGAATCCGCTCGAGGACATCGACAACCTGGACTCGATCGAGTGGATCATGAAGGCCGGGCGGATCTGGAGACCAGGGCAGCTCCGGAGCGGGATCGCGATGAACTAGGCGGGGCAGCCCGCTGCCCAACCTCGACCGGCAGGTCGACCCTCTCCGCCCACTCTGTCCACGACCCCACATAAATCCGTACCCGTGGATACCCCAGCAGATATCGCAGGGTGAAGTACACGTGACTGGCCTCGGTGGTGCTGTTGCAGTAGGCGATGATGTTCTTATCGGGTGTGATCCCTTGAGCCGCGTAGCTGGCCCGGAGCTCGGCTGTGTCTTTCCAGACGTGACCAAAGCCCACCTGGGTGAGATCGTCCTGCCAGTAGTGGTTGATCGCTCCAGGAATGTGTCCTCGCCGCATCTGGGATCCAGCCTCCCCTGCGTACTGGGCCGGTGGCCGGGCATCGACCAGGACTGCATCGCCAGTGGCTACGGCACGGCGCACGTCCTCGAGGGGCGCGCGCTGCGGGACAAAATGATCGGAGCGGAAGGGCACCGGTGCGATCCGGGGATAGCGCTGTACGACCGGCCGATGCTCCAGCTGCCATTTGAAGTAGCCACCGTTGAGTACGTAGACCTTCGGGTGTCCAAAGCCGGCCAACAGCCAGGCCAGGAAGGTTGCGTCGATATTCCCGGTCTCTCCGGCGCTGTAGATCACCACCGGACGATCGAAGCTCAGACCCAGCCGGGAGAAGAGGTCGGCATAGGCCCGCGCCGGCAGAAGCTGGGCGGGCACGCCGGCATCGGTGGCCCGCAGGGTCTCGGTGTTCAGATACGCCGCCCCAGGCAGGTGCCCCCGCAAGTAGGTGAAGACATCGCTCCGAACATCGATCAGGCTCACTCCGCCTTCGCGCTGCCACTCGGCCAGCTGGTCGGTCGATACCAAACCCGGCAGATTGGCGGCGGACGGCCCCCCCAGGGCGCCTGCTCTATCCGACTGGCGTGCGGCACAACCCAGAAGCAGGCAGAGACCCGCCAGAGCAAGCCCGCCTCTCACCGGGTCGAGTCCAATCCCATGTACGCTCTTTCCTCCTCCACGTAAACCCGAACCGCATTGCGGCGAAGCCTGGAATTCAGTGATACCGGGCGAGTCTCATCGGCGGGCGGTAGACCCGCCATGGCAGGGCCCATCGGCTTGCCCTGCTCGATGGCTGATCGCATGGCGGTACGCAGTCCGGTGATGTAGTCCCGGGTGCGAGCGACCAGCACCGACGCCCGCACTGGAATGGCCCCATGTCCCGGCACCACGCCACGGGGGTTCAGGCTGTCTATGGCGGTGAGCGCCTGCAGCAGGAGCCCGGAGTTGCCGTCCACCACCATGGTCACGCCGTCCTCCACCAACAGGTCTCCAGCAAACAGAATTCGTTCCCGAGGCAGCCAGATCATCAGATCACCGGCCGAATGGGCCGCTCCGGGGTGGGTGATGATCAGCGTCCGGCCTCCGAGCCACAGAGTGTCGGTCCCGGTGACGGGACGATCGGGCACATCAGCGAACTCGAACCCTCGCATGGCGTTCAGGCCGACGACCCGGACCCAGTTGGCCATCAATGCATCCTCGCCGCCCTCAGACGCGAGGACCCTGCGATCCGGATGCGCGATCACCTTGGCGCCCAGGCGACGGAAGACGATCGCGCCAAAGTGATGGTCGGGATGGTGATGGGTGAGGATCAGCCACTTGATCGGACGCGCAGTCACGGATCGGATTGCCCGAACGAGCTCCTCTGCCTGCTGCGGGCTGGCCATGGCGTCGATCACGACAACACCGGAATCCGTCACCACAAATCCGGCGTTTGGCCGCCCCTCTGTCCCACGACCCGTGTCTCCCAGCGCGGCATACACCCCCGGCGCAAGTCGGCGGAGGGTGGGCGGAGGTGCAGCGATCCCGGGCCCGGTGGAAGGGAGCGGACCGAGGAGCAAGGTCCAGGAGAGGACGAAGGAGTAAAGCGGGCTCAGACGGAGGCGAAGCCGATATTGACCGACTGCTTGAACGAGGCGCCTTTGTTGTCGATCCATACCATGGTTAGCGGCCCTTCCTTGTCGGCCTTCAGCATGAATGTCACAACCGGGTCCCGGCTGATTCCCGAGGTCCAGTCGAACCGGGCCACCTCGCTTCCGCCGTAGGAGACCACCACCAGCTTGATGAAATAGGCGGGAATCGGATCGCCCTCGGCGTCTCGGAATAATCCCGTGTCCATCGGATGAGAGATGATCGAATGCACCGTGATCAGGTCGCCGCGCTGGATGCGGTCGGGAACCCTGATTCGAGCTTCACCGATAATTGAGGTCATCATCCACACCCGTTGAGGGTGACCAGCACCCGGGCGTAACCGGCCCATACATCACCGGTGCTGGTTTGCAGGACGGCGCGCACCCAGGTGGTACGCTTCATCTTGATTCGGGTCGAGATGGACACCCGGCCCAGGGCCGGGGTGAGATGAAAAGCGGCCAGATGCGGGTCAGGATTGTGATCCACGATGAGGTGAACCGCCTTGACGTATTCCTCGGCCGTCATCGGCAGATCGGTCTCGATGATCACCGGCACCACTCGACCGTCCTCCGCCACGAGCGGCATGTCGAGGCTCACATGACCCCGACGGATGACGCGTCCGCCCGAGATCTTCTCGAGGATCCGGGCGATCTCTTCGTTGGGAACCTCGGGATCGTCCGGTCCCGTGGCCGCGAGAAGCAGCTCCGCCTTCGACAGGGTGGTGGACGCAAGCAGCCCTGCCGCCGCGGCGGCGCAGGAACGGAGAAAAGCTCGGCGGGGTGACTCCTCGGAGTGCGACATCAGCCTTTCCATAGAGACCAAGAATCGAGAATGAAGCTCAGGTGTTCCACCCCTCAAGTCAAGCCAACAAGGTAGCTCCGACCCGCTTTTCTAAGTCCCGAGCGGATGGTGAGTTGCCGGCCGCCGTCAGGGCCCGTGACAGGGCGAGCAACACTCTGCACCCCTCCTGAAGGAATCGGGATCGAGCCGAGTAAAGCAGGCTCGGCCGAGGCCGCGGCGGCGCAACCCTTGCTCCGGTCCAGCCAGGATCGTGGGGTCCCGCCCGGGGTCTTTCCGGCTTGTGCCGCCCCACCCGCATCACTAGTTTAAACCGTTCCGTGACATAGCGATGTGGGGGTTTTTCGACCTACTCTCCGTGCCGAGGCATCGTGGATACACAAGAGCTGCAACAGGTCGCCCTCTTTGAGAAGTGCCGGCAATTCACCAAAGCGCGTGAACTGCAGGCGGTGGGCCTGTATCCGTACTTCAAGCCGATTTCCGAATCGGAGGACACCGTCGTCGTCATTGACGGTCAGAAGCGGATCATGCTCGGCTCGAACAACTACCTCGGGCTGACCCATCATCCCAAGGTCCTCGAAGCAGCCTCTCGGGCGCTGGCCCGTTACGGCTCGGGGTGCACCGGCAGCAGGTTCCTGAACGGCACGCTCGACCTGCACGAGCAGCTCGAAACCGCTTTGGCCGAGTTCCTGGGTAAGGAGGCCTGCCTGGTCTTCTCCACCGGCTATTCCGCCAACCTGGGGCTCATCGCCGGGCTGGTGGGTCGGGGAGACGTGGTCTACCTGGACAAGCTCGACCACGCCTCGATCGTGGACGGGGCCAAGCTCTCGTACGGAGAGACGGAGCGCTTCAATCACGGCGACCTCGCCAACCTCGAGCGCCGGTTGGAGCGGAACGGACCGAGCCGTGGGGCCATGATCGTGGTCGACGGCGTCTACTCCATGGAAGGCAACATCGCGGATGTGCCGGCCCTGTCCCGGATCTCCCGTAAGTATGGGGCGGCCCTGGCCCTCGACGACGCCCACTCCATCGGCGTGCTCGGCCCCAACGGCGACGGGACCGCCGCTCATTTCGGCATGACTGAAGAGGTGGACATCATCGCCGGGACGTTCTCCAAGTCCCTGGCCTCCATCGGCGGGTTCGTCGCGGCATCCGACAGCGTCATCCACTATCTCCGCCACCACAGCCGCCCCCTCATCTTTACGGCTTCCCTCCCGCCTGCCAACACCGCAGGTGTGCTGGCCGCGTTGGCGGTCCTGCAGCAGGAGCCCGAGCGTCGTGACCGCCTGTGGGCCAACACCCGCCACCTCCAGGATGGTTTCCGGAGCCTGGGCTTCGACATCGGCCCAACCGATACGCCGATCGTGCCGGTGCTCATTGGACCGCTGGAGAAGACGTTCCTGATGTGGCGCCGTCTGTTCGATGCGGGCGTCTTTACCAATCCGGTCGCGCCGCCCGCCGTGCCGCCGTCGCAGTGTCGGCTTCGCACCAGCCTCATGGCGACCCACACCTTCGACCAGATTGACTTCGCTCTGGAGCAATTCGGGACGATCGGCAGGGAACTGGGGGTCATTTGACCGAACGCCCCCGCGTCCGAGCGGCGCGCGACCGGCGGGACCTCAAACGCTTCATCGACCTGCCCTACCGATTACACGCGCGGGACCCTGTCTGGGTCCCGCCGTTGCGTAGGGACGTCGAGCTTCTTCTCTCCCGCGACCGGAATCCTTTCTTCGAGCATGCCGAGGCCGAGTACTTCCTCGCAGAGCTGGAAGGCGAGGTGGTGGGCCGTATCGCGGCAATCAGCAACCGGCTCCACAACGAGACCCATGGCGACCGGGTCGGATTCTTCGGATTCTTCGAGAGCATCGACGACCAAGCGGTGGCTGACGCCCTCCTGGCTGCGGCTGCGGACTGGTGCCGGCAACACGGCCATGACGTCCTTCGGGGACCCGCCTCCTTTTCGGTCAACGACGAATGCGGCCTGCTGGTTGACGGGTTCGAATCGCCACCCACGCTGATGATGCCGCACAACCCCCGCTACTACATCCCTCTGCTCGAGCGCGCCGGCTTTGCCAAGGCCAAGGACCTCTGGGTCTACCAGGGCGGAACCGAGGAACATTATGTCCCGGTTCCCGAGCGGCTGGCCCGGGGCACAGAGCTCATCCGCCAGCGCCAGGGGATCACGCTGCGCTCCTTGAACATGAAGGACTTTCAGGGGGAGGTGGAACGGATCAAGCAGCTGTACAACGAGGCCTGGGAGAAGAACTGGGGCTTCGTTCCCATGACCGATCACGAGATCGATCATCTGGCCGAGCAGTTCAAGCCGGTAGTCATCCCGGATATGGTTCCCATGGCGGAGAAGGACGGGAAGCTGATCGGCTTCGGCATTGCCTTGCCCGACCTGAACGTGGTGTTTCGGCGGCACCGCTCCGGCCGCCTCTTCCCCATGATTCTCGACCTGCTCTGGTCGCTCAAGATGAAGCGCATCCGGCGGGCCCGGATTCTCCTGCTCGGCGTCCACCCGGAATACCGCGGCAAGGGGATCGATGCGATGCTCTACCACTGGATCTGGACCAAGTCGGGAGAGCGTCGCATCTATTGGGGTGAGGCAGGATGGATTCTGGAAGACAACCCGGCGATGAACGCGGGCCTCGAGAAAATGACCTTCCGGGTGTATAAGACCTATCGGTTGTACGACCGCAACATATGAAGGCGCTGGTGACCGGCGCTACCGGCTTTGTTGGAAGTCACCTGGCCGAGGCGCTCAATCGCCGCGGGCATCAGGTGACCGCCCTGGCGCGATCGTCGCGGAAAGCGGAGGCGCTGAGCGCGCAGGGAGCGCGGGTGGTGGCCGGGGACCTGCACGACGTGGCTGCCCTGGACCGGGCCGCGGCAGGTCAGGACATTATCTACCATGTCGCCGGCGTCGTGGCGGCGCGGGACGAGGCTGGGTTTCTGCGAGCGAATCGCGACGGAACCCGAAATATCCTGGGCGCCGCCGAGCGGAGCGGGAACCCTCGCTTCGTGCTCGTGTCGTCGCTCGCCGCCGGGGGACCCGCGCCGCGCGGCGCCCCGCTCACCGGCCGCGAGACTCCCCATCCGGTCACGGCGTACGGCCGCAGCAAGCTGGCGGCCGAAGAGGTCGTGCGAGCCAGCAGGCTGGGCTGGTCGATCATCCGCCCGCCTATCGTCTATGGTCCGCGGGACCGGGAGGTCCTCAAGGTATTTCGGCTGGCCCGGTTGCACCTGGCGCCGGTGTTCGGAGATGGCTCGCAGGAGCTGTCCGCGGTGCACGCGACCGACCTGGCGGAGGCGTTGGTATCCGCCGGAGAGAGCCGCACAACCGCGGGCGGCATCTACTCGGCATGTCACCCCGAGGTGTTCACCAGCGCCGAGCTCGGCCATGCTGTAGCCCGGGCCATGGGTGGATCGGCCACCACCATCCGCATTCCTCGCGCGGTTGGGCGGGCGCTCCTCTCGCTCACCGAGACCGGGGCGCGACTGAGCGGGCAAGTCACCATTCTCACCCCGGACAAGGCGAACGAATTCTTCCAGCCGGCGTGGACCGGCGATCCAGGACCTTTGACCCGCGACACCGGCTGGGAAGCCACTTACGACCTCCGAACCGGGCTGGCCAACACCTACGAATGGTACCGGCAGGCCGGATGGCTCTGAGGTCGACCCGCGCTTCTACCGCGCCGGAGCAGGCACGGCCCGACCCGCTTCGGGCCGCCGACATCCTGCTGCTGGCCTATCTGGGAATCGTGTCGCTGGTGGCGGTGTTCCGGGCGCCCAAGGCACCCCAATGCTGGTGGCTTCTCCTGGCGCACGCGCTCGTTGTTGTCCTGGTGTACCTGGTCACTCGGCCGGGGCTCGGCCCAGTGGGCAGGACCATTCGAGAGATCTATCCGCTTCTCCTGTTGCCGGCGCTGTACAGCGAGCTGGACATTCTCAATTCGGTCCCGGTTACCGTTTACGATCCGCTGGTACAGCACTGGGAGATGCTTGTTTTCGGCGGGCAGGTAAGCCGGGAATGGTGGCAGGCGGCCCCGAGTCGGCTCTGGTCCACCGTCTTCCACGCCGCCTATCTGTCCTACTATCTGATCATCTCGGCCCCGGCGCTTTACTTCGCCTGGCGGGGAGACTTGCAGGCAGTCCGCCGCTTCGTTCTGGTGGTCATCGCAACCTTCGTCATCTGCTATCTGGTCTTCATCTTCTTTCCGGTGGCGGGGCCGTATTACGAGTTTCCCCGCCCTGCCCCGTGGTTCACCAGCAATCTGCCGGCCCGGCTCGTCTACGAGGCGCTGGCCGGCGGCAGCTCCTATGGCGCCGCATTCCCCTCTTCGCACGTGGCCGCGGCGTTGGCGGCCACCCTTGCCGCTGCACGCAGCTCGCGGCGGCTCGGGCTATTGCTGTCAGTCCCCACGCTGCTGCTGACAGTCGGCGTGGTCTACTGCCAGATGCACTACGGGGTGGACGCGCTCGCCGGTCTGGGGGTAGGCGCGCTGGTGACGTGGGTGGTCGACCAGAAAAGCGTGAGCGGGAGAGAAAGAGCGTGAGCGGTGAGCGGGACCAGCTGCTGGATACGGAAAGGGTGCCACGGTAACAACCGGAGCACCCCGCTTACCGCTTACGTTTTTGTTTTCCCGCTTACGCTTTACCGAACCGTCAGCTTCCCATGCATTCCCAGCGCCAGATGCGGGGTGCAGTAGAACTTGTAATCGCCCTTGGGGGCGTCATTGAGCTTGACCTCGAGCACCTCGTCCGGGGCGACCACCAGCTTGCTCGCCAGCGGAGCCATGGGATCGGGCAGGACGATATGCGACGCTGCGCCAGAGGGGATGCTGTCGGCCCAGAAGGAGACGTTATGAGGGCCGCCGCTCTTGTTGTGGTACTTGATCACATCGTTGGGCCCGACGGTCAGCTGGTCGGGAACGTACTTATAGCTGCTGCCTTCCAGCACCATGTTGACGTCGTGAGTAGCCCCCTGCTTGGCGCTGGGGGTTGCCGCAGGGGCTCCCGTCTGATCCGGGGTCGCTGCCGGCTGATCCGAGCTCTTCTTTTCCCCGCCACATGCTGCCAGGACGATGGCGAGCCCTGCCACCAAGGAAGTCATCCGCATATTTCGCTGCTCCGCCTCCGAACTTGAGGTTACCGACTTTGTGAACCCTTTCACGAGTATAAGCACCCCCGTGACAAAGGGAAGTGGGGAACTCCGACCGGTGCCCCGCCCGGGGCGGGCCGGTTAATTTACGAGAGTCGTCGGTCTTCTCTCGCCCCGGAAGCGCATGGGACTCGCCGTTCAATCCACCCCCAAAGACAGCCTGGCAGTACCACCTTGCCGCGACCTGGGCGCTCAGTGCAGAAGCTTGCCGGTGACCCTGCGCATCGGCCCTCTCGAGGACGGCACCACCTCGCTCGACCACGAGGCCACCTGGCTCCTGGGCCACACCCAGAACATCACCTTCTCGGAAGTCTGGGAAGACCAGGGTGAGCTCTATGTGGAAGCCATGCTCCACGTCCCTTGCAGATACCTCCGCCGGGACGGGGCCACCGCCCAGTGCACTGCGCACGGGTTCCGGGGATCCACTCCGCGTGGCGCTTACCAACCGGACCAGCCCCGCCGGTTGGGCCGGGATCGCTTCCTCATCGTGGATAACCGTCGGACGGCCTCCCGCACGCTGGCTCCTCCCTCTCGCACTCTCCCCGTGCTGGAGGGGGCCAACCCCTGCGCCCTGGCACCCTGCCGGACTGCGGACAACACCCGAGGCGCCGCTTGTTGCCGAGACCTCCAGATCGAGATCATGTGCACCAGGCGCCAGCGGAAGCTCGAGGCTCTGGTGCGCTCCCGCCGATCGCCGTATCTCTGCAAGGTGGAGCGGGCGGGAGATTTCTCCATCGAGGCCGAGGTCATTTCGGCCTGCGGATTCCTGGACGACGACGGGATCGGGTGCGTCCTCCACGGGCGGGTGAGGGCGGACGGCCGCCCAGCCAAACCCGATCTTTGCAGTGAGTGGCCACCCAAGAACAAGGGCCTCCACCCAGGCTGTGTTTTCGGCCCCAAGACTCGGCGAGGGGCGTAGGAGTGACTTTTGTGCAAGTTCCCCAGGGTGGGCCGTCCTCTTGGACGATTCAGCCGGGCACTCATGGCAGGCCGCCGGCTTCCAAGGAGCACGAGTGACGGACGACCTCGAACAGCTGTACCAGAGCACCTATACCGCCGTCGTGCGCTTCCTGTACCGCAAGGTCTGGGACGCGGAGCGCGCGGAGGACCTGGCCCAGGAGGTCTTCGTCCGGGCGCTGGCCCACAAGCCGGAAAAGCCTCGGGCCTGGGTCTTCGCGGTGGCAGCCAATCTGGCGCGGGACGAGGCCCGCGCAGCGGTACGCCGGAAACGGCACCTGACCCTGCTCAAAGCCGATCCGGTGGCGCAGCCGACCGTGGCCCCGGCGGCCGACACTCTGGTCGAGCATGATGAGCGAGTCGCCTCAGTGCAGGAGGCGCTAAGCACATTGACCCCGCGAGATCGCGAGATCCTGCTTCTGTGGGACGCGGGTCTCAGCTATCCCGAGATCGCGGCCCAGACGGGGCTCGCCGTCGGAGCGGTTGGCACGACATTAGCACGTGCCAGACGCCGACTGGTGGAAGCGCACGACCGGCAAAACCCAAGCAAAGGGACTCATGCGGCACATTCCTGAGGACGAGCTGCACGCCTATCTCGATCAAGGGCTCAGCCGTTCCCAATGCGTGGAAATCGAGAGCCATCTTGCCGCCTGTGCCTCTTGCCAGGCAGCCCGGGATGGGATCGCCGCGCTGCGTGACCGCACCACTGCGCTGCTGTCCCGGCTCGCGCCGCCCCGCTCCTTCCCCACCCCGTTCGAGACCCTGCGCCGCCGCGCTGACCTTGAAGTCTCGGCCCGCCGGCGCCGGGGTCACTTGCTGGCGTGGGCAGCAAGCATTGTGGCTGCCGTAGCCTTCGGTTGGACCGCCAGTTACCTCACGAGCCAGGGCCCGGACCGGATAGCGTCCCGCATACCGGCTGCCACGCCGGCCTCGGTTGCGCGGCAGGCAGTGACGCGGGACTCGCGGACTCCTACCACCGCCACGCCCGCGATCCTTGGTCCCCTGGCCGCCGACTCCACCCGCGTCCCCGCCCGCCGGCGGCCGGCCCAGGTAACCGTGCGCTCGGCCTCGGCCGAGCAGGAGCCGGCCACCCTGGTTCCCACCGTCACTGCGGCGCCCGACCTGGAGCTCACTTCGATCAACATTCCGCCGGCCACCCACGAATTCGAGCTCGACGGCATGTGGCGTACGATGTCCTGGGCCGGCGCCCAGGAGGAGGCAGGGGGCGACAAGCTGCCTCACATCGACGGGTTGCCCATCGTTCAGGTACAGGTCCAGTCCGTTGAGCAGGGCAAGCAGCCACTGATGGTGGTGGCCCAACAGCTGTCATCCGGCGAGGTGATCCGCACCATCGAGGGCCCGGCGCAGGATGTATCCCACCTGCTGGCCCGGCGGACGATGAGCGATCCGGTCCCCACCGTGTCCTCGGTCGACTCCAGCCGGCCGAGCCCGGTGAGCGCCGAGCGCATCGACGGCAGCATGGCCATGCAGCGAGGGGACCGGATGATCGCGATCACCGGGGCGCTGCCTCCCGACAGCCTTCTGGCGATGATCCGAAGGTTGAATGCGGAGATGCGGAGCAAGTAGTCAGACTCCCGGCTACCTCGGCTTACTCCTCCGCTCCAGCAGCTCGGGGGATACATAGTCCCGAGCACCTTCCTCATGATCGTACTCCATCGCGGTGATGGCGTGCCCCCGCTCCTTGTTGAGCGTGATCTCAGCCAGACGGGGGGACAGCATCGGGAAAGTGCGGGCGAACAGGGCGTATGACAGCAGGAACAGGCCCGCAAAGAGAAGCGTCGGTCCCAGCTCGGCGTCCAGGCCAAAGGTCGGACCGGGTAACGGCGTGATCGATGGCATGACGAGGAGGTACCGCTCCAGCCAGAGCGACAGCAGACTGACCGTGGCAAAGAAGCCCAGCGTCACCCTGCTTTTCTTCGGGGCTACACCCAGAAGACCGAAGAAAGGGATCACGAACATTCCCAGGCCTACCGCCGTTCCGATCGGCAGCCAGTGTCCCCACAGGCGAGCGAAGACGAAGCCGGTCTCTTCCGGAAGGTTTCCGTACCAGATGACCAGGAACTGAGCCCACATGAGGTAGGTCCAGAAGACGGTGAAGCCGAAGCAGAGCTTGCCGAGGTCGTGCCGCTGCTTGGGGGACACCAGGTCCGACACACCCAGATGCCGGGCCCCATGGAGCATCAGCAGAGCCAGCAGCATGTGGGCGCCGAGGAACGACCCCATGAAGAAGAAGCCGCCGAGCAGGTTGGAGAACCAATGCGGCTGGAGCGCCATGATGCCGTCGAACGCCACCAGGGTGAAGACGTAGGCGTAAATCACCAGGTACAGTGGCGCCAGTCGGCGGATTCTGGCCTCGTGCTCGGGTGCCGGAATCCGGTTGTACTCGCCCGCCCAGCGCTCGTAGAGCTGGCGGCGCCCACCGGCTACCATGCTGCGCACGGCGTGGATGTCGGGCGTCACATCGGCCCGTACCAGCCTCCAGCCGACAACCGTCAGGGCCAGGAGTCCAATCGCCAGCCGGGCGAACATGAAGTTGTGCGAGAGCCACACCCCCTTGGAATGCGGCAGGTCGTGCAGGGCCACCTGCATCGGCCCGTACACCGAGTCATAGCCGGCGGTGAAAATCAGCACGAGACCGATTACCGAGATCGGAAGGAAGGCGACGGCCGCCTCGGCAAACCGAATGATCAGCCCGGACCACTTGGCGTTGGTGACTTTCTGCACCGCGGCGAAGGCCACGCTCCCACCGGCGAGCCCGGTGAAGTAGATCCAGTTGACATGGAAGAGCTGCCAGGCGCGTAGCGCCAGCACCTCTCAGGCCGTCAGCGACCGAATGAATAGGATCAGGCCCAGGATCGTCAGGCCTGCTCCAACGCCGAGAAACAGGTCGTAGCGGCCACTCACGGCCCGCTGCACCAGCCTCTCGTGCAGGGTTGGGCTCATCGGGGCACCGCCGCGGTGGAACCGGTGGCGCTGGGCCCCGGAGGAATCGGAGTGGCGTCACCCGGGGTCACCGGCGACGCTGCCTGAAGCTTTCGTACATGGCCCACGATGGCCCACCGCTCTGCCGGCACCACGACTTTGTCGCCATAACGAGGCATCACGCCGCGTCCGTACCGGATGATGCCGTAGATGTACCCATCGGCGTAGCCGCGTGCCCGGGGAGTAAGCAACGAAGGCGCGCCCATCTGGCGCGACACGGTTCCATCGGCGTTTCCGGTGGGGCCGTGACACACGCTGCAGAAGTTTTGATAGAGGGTGTCACCCGCGGCTTCGAGCTCGCGGGGGATCATTGGCAGGGATGGCCCAGCCGGATGCGCGGCGGCCGTCAAGGGATTCTTGAGCGCATTGACGGCCGTGGTCTTGCCTGACAGCCACTCGGCGGAGAAGTCGGGCTCTCCACCGCTGACCGGCACCGAGCCCTCCGGCGAATAGCGGGGAACGTGCGCCGTCTCGTAGGGGCGGATGTACCGGGCGTGCACCATATGGTCGAACCAGGGAATGATGTGCCACAGGTCATCCGGCGACGGCAGCTGATGGTAGTAGAAGTCGCACGCCCCGGTGGAGAGGGTGAACGCGGCCAGACCGGCAATTAGCCACCCTCTAGGCCGCCTCATGGCGCACCTCCACGGCACCAGCCGAACGCAGCAACTGCTCGATGGGACCAAGCTGATCGGGCGCCGTAGGCACGAAGATCCCGATGGTATCATCGCTGAAGCGCGGGTCGTACGGAGTCCCCCGCTGTCCCATCAGCAGCGAGAAGAGCGCCACGGCCGCCACGGTGCTGAGTGCTCCCATCAGGATGGTCAGCTCGAATCCGATGACCACATAAGGCGGAAGCGAGGCGATTGCCTTTCCACCGACTACCAGCGACCAGTCGTACGACATCCAGATGGTCATCGCAAAGCCGGCGGTACAGCCGGTGAGCCCACCGATGAGCGTGAGCAGCCGGACCGGGCTCACCTTGTGCTCCAGCGCCTCCTCGATCTCGTGATTGGGAGATGGAGTATAGACCACCAGGTTGCGATACCCCTTGGCCCGGAGGGCACGGATGGCGTCCACCGCCGCATCGACGTGGAGGAACGACGCCACAACGCCGCTCGCGCGCGTGGCCGCCCTGCTGCCCGGCTTCAGAAAGGCCATCACCCGTGACCTCCGCGTCTCCGCGGCATCGGGATCATCTCCTTGATCTCCTGGATCGCGACGATAGGGAAGGTCTTGGCGAACAGGAGGAACCACATCCCGAACCAGCCGAACGAGCCCAGCAGGATCCCCCAGTCGGCCCAGGTGGGGTTCATCTGGTCCCAGGCCCAGGGGATGTAGTCGTTGCTGAGCGACGA
>JBDTTD010000024.1:0-17178 GCA_039930805.1 Gemmatimonadales bacterium
CGAGTCAAAAGTCTAGGGTCTAGGGTCTAGGGTCTAGGGTCTAGGGTCTAGGGTCGAAGCCAGCCGGATACAGAGCTCTGTCCTTTGACTCTAGACTCTAGACCTCTCAACTAGTTCCCCATCCCCTTCGCTATCGACGACAGCCGCCTCTCGATCTCGGCTCTCGGCAGCCACCTGCCCCGTAGCATGACCCCCGAGCGGCGGGTCGTGTTGGCCACATCGATAAGGGGATTGGCGTCGAGCAGGACCAGGTCGGCCCGCTTCCCGACGCCGATGGTCCCGGTGGTGGCCTGGGTTCCGAAAAACACTGCCACGTTCCGGGTTCCAGTCTCCAATGCCTGGTAGGGGGTGAGTCCCGACCCCACCAGCGACTGAAGCTCCCGGTGGATCGAGAACCCCGGCACGTTGTACATCTGCGGCGCGTCGGAGCCGAGCAGCAGCCTGGCCCCGCCCGCATGCAGCGCCTTGATCAGCTTCCGCCTGACCTGCATCACCCGGCGGGCCGACTCTGCCGAAGCGCCCGATTCCTTCAAGAGAGAATTCTTGGTTTCGGCCCACTTGGGCAGGGTGCCCGGTGCGACGTATCGCATCTCGGGCCGCTGCTGGAGCGCTTCAACGGTTACTTCCGGCATCAGGTTCTCCATCAGCACCTGAGTGGGAACGTTCCAGACCTGGGCTTCACGGGTGGCCTCGACCAACTGCGGCAGCTTCGATTCATCGAGGTACATACCGAGGTTGAGCCCGAAGAACTTAGACTCTGCCGCCGTCACCGGCGAGCGGTCGCGCACCATCGCTTCGACGTAGCCATCGAGATGGTCGATGGTCGCGTAACCGGTCTCGAGCGCACGGGCCAAGCCAACCTCCAAGGGCACATGACCAGCGAACCGGATGCCGAGCCGGTTGGCGGTCGCCGCCAGGGTGTCGAAGGCCTCGCCGCTGATGCCGGGGTGGATCTTGAGGAAGTCGTATCCGGCAGCCTTCTGCTCGGCCACGATCCTGGCGGCGGCGCCCGGCGTCGGCACACTGTTGCCGTTGAGTGAAGGTCCGGAGGTATAGATCGTGGGGCTGAGCAGCTCGTTCCTGGCGGCACGAGCACGAAGAGCCAGGTGGCGCGGGTCTCCCAGCATGCCGCGTATCGTGGTTATCCCACCGGACACGTAGAGGAACAGCGTGCGCTGCACCACACTATCCGGCGTGTCGCCGCCCGGGATGTGAGCGTGCATCTCCGCCAGTCCCGGAATCAGGAACTTGCCCCGGCCATCCACGATCCGTCCGCCGACCGGCACTTTGATCCGATCGCTCGGGCCCATTGCTACAATCCGGCCGCGCCGAACTACCACCGTCTGCCGCGGGACGGTCCGCTCCCGATCCATTGGGATCACGGTGACGTCCACGAACGCCACCACAGAATCGGCCTGCTTTGCCGGAGCGGCGAGAAGCAACAGAGCTGCGGTGGCGAGCTGCAACATCGCTTCAGCTCCTGGTGGCGGCGGCGCGATTGGCCCGCTCGAACTCCTTCATGAAGGCCACCAGCGCCTCGACCGACGCCGGGGGGCATGCGTTGTAGATGCTGGCGCGCATCCCGCCGGCCGACCGGTGGCCCTTGAGGCCATCCAATCCACGCTTGGCGGCTTCCTTCACGAATTTCTCCTCCAGCTCCTCGGTCGGCGCCCGAAAGCAGACATTCATCCTTGACCGGCTTCCTGGCTGAGCGGTGGCTCGAAAGAAATCGCTGGCGTCGAGGTAGTCGTACAGCGTGCCGGCCTTGGCCTCGTTCAGCTGGGCCATGGCCGCGAGTCCGCCCTGCGATTGGATCCACTTGAACACCTCGCCCATCACGAAGATCCCGAAGGTGGGCGCGGTATTGTAGAGCGACCTCTCCGCCGCGTGGATCCGATACTGCAGCATGGCGGGCAGGGTCTTGGGCCCGCGCTCGATGAGATCGTCCCGGATGATTACCAGCACGACGCCGGACGGTCCCAGGTTTTTCTGGGCCCCGGCGTAGATCAGCCCGTACTTCCGGACGTCGATCGGCCGGCTGTACATGTCGCTGGATGTATCCGCGATCAGCGGAGCGCTCCCCGGCACCGTGGGCTCGCTGGTCCATTGGGTGCCGTAAATCGTGTTGTTGGTCGTGAAATGGACGTAGACCGGGTCGGCCGAATAGCGGATCTCATCCGGCTTGGGGATCCGATCGAAGCTGGTGGCCTCGCTGCTGGCCGCGATGTGGACCTTGCCCAGCTGTTTGGCCTCCTTGACCGCCTTCTGCGACCAGACGCCGGTCAGCAGGTAGTCGGCGGTGCGGTCAGACGGCAACAGATTCATCGGGATCATCGAGAACTGGAGCGAGGCGCCTCCCTGGAGAAACAGCACCCGGTAGTTATCGGGGATTCCGGCGAGGTCGCGGCAGGCCTGCTCAGCCTCGTTGATGATCCGGTCGAACACCTTCCCCCGGTGGCTGTGCTCAATGATCCCGATTCCACTGCCGTCCACGTTCCAGATGGCTTCCTGCGCCTTCCGGAGGACGGACTCGGGGAGAACGGCGGGGCCGGCGCTGAAGTTGTGAATGCGGTCGGGCATAGTAGAGTCGGGGGTCAGGAGTCGGGAGTCAGGAGTCAGGAGTGAGCGAAACCTAGGACATGAACTTAGCCCTACTTACCGTTGCGGGGCGCGCGACCGTCCAGCTCGCTCAGCTCCGCACTAATGATGTCGGTGTTACCCTCTTTGATGCGCTTGAGGGCGGCTTCCTCCGGCTGGCCGTCGAGATGGATCCGGGCCAGCGTGGCCTGGGCCCCGTGATAGATGATGTTCTCCACCTCTTCCACGTTGATCGAAGCCCCAGCCAGAACCCCGAAAACATGAGCCAGCACGCCGGGACGGTTGCGGTGCCGAATGGTCAGCACGTGGGTCGCCGAGCTCTTGGCCAGACGATTGACCACGTTGGGAACCTCGCCGGTGGCCTGGAACGATTGCACGATGCGAAGCACTTCGTGCGCAATGGCCACCTGAGCCTGGTCGGTCGAGGCGCCGACGTGATGGGTGCCGTACACTCCCGGACTCTGAGTCACCGGGCTGGAGAACTCCCCCGTGCCTCCCCCCGGCTCATTCTGGAAGACGTCGAGCCCGGCCCGGATCCCTCGGTCCCGGATTGCCTCCAGCAGCGCGGCCTCGTCCACCACTGACCCGCGCGAGGTGTTCAGCAGGTAGGCTCCCGGCTTCATCAGCCCCAGGAACTCCGCATTCACCAGGTGCCTGGTCTCGGCGTTGGCGGCCACGTTGATGGTCACCACGTCGGCGTTCCGCGCCACCTCGAGCGGGGTCTGGGCATAGGCGATCTCGAGGCGATCGGCCTCCTCATGCGTCAGACTCCGCGACCAGGCGACGACCCGCATGCCGAATGCCCGGGCGCGCACCGCCACCTCCCGGCCGATCTGACCCAGCCCCACGATCCCCAGCGTCCGCCCGTATAGCCCGCGACCCTTGGAGTAGGCGGCCTTGTTCCATTTGCCCGCACGGAGCTCCGCTACCTGATCGGGAATGCGCCGGTCGCACGCGAGCAGCAGTCCCATCACCAGCTCGGCCACGGCAATCGAATTCTTGCCGGGACAGTTGGAGACGAAGACGCCGAGGCCCGACGCCGCGTCGACATCGATGCTGTCGATCCCCGCCCCGGCGCGGATGACCAGCGTGAGCGCGGTACCGGCCCGTAGAGTGTCCGCGCTGACCTTCTTGCCGCGCACGATCAGAACGTGTGGATCGGTCTTCCGGAGGAGCTCCGGCAGTGCCTCAACCTTCACGTCGGGCTCGAAGACCACGGTGCAACCGAGATCCTGGAGCCCGTCGATGCCGACCTTTTCAAATTTGTCTGCGATCAGGACCTTCATTCAGTCTCCGGATAAGACGAGAGGTCTGGAGTCGAGAGTCTCGCTCGTGACTGGCGACTGGCCTAAAACGTATGCACAAAGAGCCCACTCCGCAGCTTGGGCTCGAACCAGGTGCTCTTGGGTGGCATGATGGCGCCGGCGTCCGACACCGCCATCAGCTGATCCACAGTCGTGGGATACAACGAAAACGCGATGGCCATTTCGCCCGAGTCCACCCGGCGCTCCAGCTCCGCCGTGCCTCGGATGCCACCCACGAAATCGATCCGTTTATCGGTGCGCGGGTCGCCCACGCCCAGGATGGGGCCCAGCACCCGCTCCTGCAGCAGCGACACGTCCAACGATCCGATGGGATCCGTGCGATCGATATTCTTCTCGGGGAGTTCCACCCGATACCAGGTACCCGCCAGATACACGCAGAACGTCCCGGAGCGGGGCGGCCGTGGATCGTCCGTCGGGGTCACCTGTCCCGCCCGGTGCAGCGCTTCGAGTACCTGAGCCGGCGTTCTACCCCCCAGGTCCCGGACCAGCCGGTTGTAGGGCATGATGGTGAGTTGATCGGCCGGGAACAGCACCGCGAGAAACCAGTTGTATTCCTCATCGCCACGGTGCCCCGGGTTGGCGGCCCGCATCTCCTTACCCGCCCGCCACGCGCTCGCTGAGCGGTGGTGACCATCGGCTACGTACGCGTGGGGCACCTCCCGGAAGGCCTTCAGCCAGGGCCCCGGATCGGTGATCCGCCATACGGTGTGGCGGACTCCATCAGGCGCCGTGAAATCATGCTCCGGCTCGGTAGCGACCGCCGCCTGAGAGAGCGCCTCGATCCCGGGACGGCCGCGGTACGTCAGGAACACGGGCTCGGCGTGAGCCTCCAGCGTGAGGACGTGCCTGGTCCGATCGTCCTCCTTGTCCTGGCGAGTCTTCTCGTGCTTTCGGATGACATCCTGCTCGTAGTCGTCGATGTGTACGCAACCCACGACCCCGGTCTGAGCCCGGCCGCCCATCGTCTGGCGGTAGAGGAAGAGCGCCCGGGCGCCTTCGCGCACCAACACCCCCTGGGCGACGAAGCGGTCCAGGGCTTCTCGCGCCGTACGATAGATCTGGGGGTCGTGTGGATCGACGTCCGGAGGGAGATCGATGTCCGACCGGCCCACATGCAGGAAGCTGTGAGGGTTGCCTCGCGCCAGCTCGCAAGCCTCGTCGCGGTTCACCACGTCGTAAGGGACGGAGGCCACCTGGGGTGCCAGCTCGGACTTCGGACAAACGGCGTCAAACGGATGGAGTCGCAAGGGTCATGCACCCTGGGTGAATGAGAAGACCTATCGGCCTGGAGCCACCAGGCGCTCGGAGGCACCGAGCACGGCATCCACCAGCAACGCCAGCAGCGCGGCGGGCAGAGCACCGGACAGGATCATCCGGGTATCGGACAGCGCCAGGCCGGCAGCGATCGGATCTCCGAGACCACCCGCTCCGATGAAGGCGGCGAGAGTCGCCGTACCGACGTTGATCACCGCGGCGGTTCGGATGCCCGCCATGATGACCGGAGCGGCCAGCGGGAGCCGAACGTAACGCAGGACCTGGCCCGGTGTCATGCCCAGCGCCCAGGCCGCACCAACCGCCTCTGGGGCCGCATCTCTCACACCGGTGTAGGTGTTCCGCAGAATCGGGTAGAGAGAGTAAAGGAAGAGCGCGACCAGTGCGGGAATCACCCCGATCCCAAGCAGCGGAATCATAAACGCAAGCAGGGCAATGCTGGGAAGAGTCTGCAGTAATCCCACGCCCCGGATCACCGACTCCGCCGCACCACGGCCCCGCTCCAGTGCCAGGCCCAGCGGCAGCGCCACCATTATGGCCCCAGCCAGAGAAACACCCACCAGAAGAAGGTGCCGGAGCGTCAGGCTCAGGATCGTGCCGCGCTGATTCCAGAGATACGGGAACACACCGGAGCTCGACGCCTGCCTGGCCGGTTGTGACCCCGGAGACGCCACGCGAGTCAGGCCGAGACTGAGCAGTGCCGCTGCCGCGACCCGGGGCACGGGAACGCCGTCCACTTCGATCCGCCGGTTGAGCCGCCGCATATCCGTTTCGGTCAGCAGCCCACTCAGCTCGGTCAGCGCGGCCACCGCAGCCGGCGAGTCATGCTGTAGGGCCGGGCTGACAATGGCGGCCGCCTCGTACGGCGGGAAGAAGTGCCGATCGTCCTGCAACACGACGAGATCGTAGCGAGCGATGAACCCGTCGGTGGAGTAGCCATCGATCACGTCCACTTCCCCGGCCGCCAGCGCCTGATACTTCACCGCCGCCAGGAGGGCGCGTACCGATCCGAAGCGGAGGCCATAGGCCTTCTCCAGTCCAGGCAGGCCGTCGGGCCGGCCGATAAAATCGGGTGTGAGCCCCGCTTTCATCGTTGGTGACACCCGGGCCAGGTCGCTGAGGGTGGCAAGATTCAGCTTGCGAGCGGTCTCCCGTCGAACGGCTATGGCGTAGGTGTTCTGAAAGCCCAGCGGCGGGAGCCAGCGCACCCCGTAGCGGTTGCGGAACTCGCGGGCCACCTGCCGAAATACCTGCCGCGGGTCCGGGCTGGGACGCTCGCCCAGTATCGCCAGCAATCCGGTTCCAGTGTATTCCGGGTACACATCGATCGCGTTGGTTCGGAGAGCCCTGAATGCGATCTCAGTGGCACCCAGCCCGAGCCGCCGGTCCACCGTGAAGTGTCTGGCCTCCAACAACTGAGCAAACATCTCAGCGAGAAGGAACGACTCTCCGAATGGCTTGGACGCAACCACGATCGATCGCTCAGGGGAGCCCTGGGCTCCAGCGATGGGCGAGGCACCCAGGAGCAGGGCCAGCCCTCCGCGGAGTCCGTTGCGCCAGGTCATGCGGCCAGCACCCGGGCTCGCAGCAGGAGCTGGCGCACATACTCGGTGGCGGGAGCCTCACGAAGCTGGTTGGGAGTGGCCTCCTGCTCCACCCGGCCCTGGCGCAACACGACGATGCGGTCGGCGAGGAGAAAAGCCTCGTTCAGGTCGTGCGTCACCAGCAGGGCGGAGACTCTCAGCTCCCTGCGAATCCCATCGAAGGCAATCTGGAGATCACCGCGAGTGATGGCATCGAGGGCCCCGAATGGCTCATCCAGCAGGATGACGTCCGGGCTGGCGGCCAGTGCGCGGGCTACGGCAACGCGCTGCCGCTGACCCCCGGATAGCTCACGGGGCCAGCGATCGCCAAAGACGGCCGGATCGAGCCCAACGAGGGCGAGTGCGCGCTCGGCCAGCTCGTCACGGCTGGGTACGCCGCGCAGCCAGGGGACCAGCTCGACATTGCGTTGAACTCGCCAGTGCGGCAGAAGCCCACCGTCCTGCGGTACGTAGCCGATCCGCCGGCGGAGCGTGATCGGATCCAGCTCGGCTGCGTCGACTCCATCGACCAGGATCCTGCCGTTATCCGGATCGACCAGTCGATTGAAGCAGCGAAGGAGGGTGGTTTTCCCCGAGCCGCTTTCTCCGATCAGCGCCACGCACTCGGCTCGACCGACATCGATGGACACCGCGTCGAGCGCCAGAACCTCCCCGTAGCGCTTGGACACACGCTCCGCCCGGAGCACGACACCCCCCTTGCCGGGCTCTTGCGCACCAGGTTTCGGTCTCGTTCCAGGCAGTTTTCCTCGCAATCTACCAGAGCTAGAAATGGGTCTGATCGCCCTCTAAGAATTCAGCCTCTCTGCCGTCCAGGCAAGCTGCAGAAAGGAGCACTCCACCGAACGCCGGCCGCGCCTTGCAAGTGGCTGCTTGAGAGAGGACTTGGGCGCTACATCTGGGCAACTACTTCATCCGCTCACACGCTTTGCAGCGATCACTGGCTGTCACGCAGACATGAACGGAAGTGCATCACTCCCGCGCATGAAATTCGCATACGTGTTGCATCCTCAGCACCTCCAAGTGAACCTCAGCGCAGCTCGAGGTGTGCATGTATCGCATCGAGCTCTCCCCCGGCGAAGAGACCGCTTTTCGGTCCATCGAAGAGCTGGCCGTGGCCATTCGGCGCAAGGTCGTGACGCCCCGCGCTCGCATCTGGCACAACGCCAGCAACAAATGGCTGCCGATTCAGTTTCACCCCCACTACAAGCTTGCCGTCTCGATGCCGCTCACCCAGGCTGACCTGGTGGCCGGACCGCCGGTTGCGCCGCTGTCGGTGCTGAAGCTGGGCGAGCCGACGACACCGCCGGTCGCGCCGGTGCCGACCTCCTCCCGAGAAGCGGCCACGCAAGCGGCGCTCACGGCATGGCCCGCACCCAAGCCGCCCGCGGCGCCGGCAGCCAAGGCAGCCGCACCGCCTCCAGCCAGAGCCCCCCACGCCTCCGAGACCGGAATCACGCTCGGAACGCCGGCTCCAGAGCCACGCGCGGCGACCCCACGAGCACCCGAGCCACGCCGCACCGTTCAGCCCGCCCGCATCGAGCCCCCGAGGGCAGAGCCGTCACGAGTGGTCGAGCCCTCGAGACCCAGCAAGTCCCGGACAAAGGGCTCGCGGAAAGCGAAGAAGTCCGGGCGGACCCTTCACCTCGCCCTTGGCGGCGCGGTGATCGCGGCCTGCGCCCAGCTGATCATATCTACCGCTGCCAGACCGGGATCCGAGCTCGCGGAGCGGATGCGCACGCCGAGACGATTCATCGAAACTCCGATCGAGGCAATGCAGGAGGACAGCCCGCGCACCGTAGCCGGTGTCCTGCCCGCCCTCCAGACCATTCCGCTTCCCCGCAGGTCGGCCTCGTCCAGCAACCCGCTTCAGAAGCGAGGGCCGGTGGCGTCGCCCGCGATTGCGCCTGAGCCGGGACAGGACACCCTCGAGGCCCGCTCGGATGTCATGGGCGCGACCGTAGACTCTGCATCGACTCCTGAGATCCAACCCGCGCCGCCGGCGGGGGACCTGTCGGCCAGCGTGCACGCGGCCCCAGCGCCCCTGACGCCCAAGGGAGTAGACTCGACCGGCAGGAAGGCCCTCAAGGGACTCCTCCGCACCATCGGCGGCACGCCCGCGCCTGAGAGCAAGACACCGAAACGCTAGGCGTGTGATTAATCCCCCAGCAGCCCCCTAACCGACAACCGATTTTCGGCCTCGCAAGCTGTTGTTTATCGACAGCTTGGGTTGACGAATCTATGGACAAAACACCGGCGCGTGTGGAAAAGCGTCGGCGGTTTCATGCTGCCGCCTTTCGAAGGAGTGGGAGATGCCGAGGGCGATCTGGAGCGGTTCCATCAGCTTTGGGATGGTCACGAGCACACGATCGACCTCAGCGGCTTCGTGCAAGGGCAGGAGATCGACCCGGTGTATTACGAGCGGAGCTACTATCTCGAGCCCGGTGAGCGCGCGGAGAAGCCCTATGCGCTGCTCCTGAGGGCACTGGAAGAGAAGAAGCTGAGCGCGGTGGCCAGCATTACGATCCGGAAGAAGGAGCAGCTCTGCGTGTTGCGGGCGCACCAGGGCGTGATCATGCTGGAGACACTGTACTACCCCGATGAAATCCGGCAGGAGCGCGGGGTCGAACTCGACCGGGTGAAAGTCTCGGAACGAGAGCTGGAGATGGCCTTTACTCTTATCGAGCTGCTCGAGAAGTCGTTCGACCCCTCCGAGTATCGGGACCACTATCGCGAGGCGCTGGCCGAGCTCATCGAAGCCAAGCTCGAGGGCAAGCAGGTCGTGAGCCCACCGGCACCGCGGGGGACCCGGGTGATCGATCTGACCGAGGCCCTCAAGCGCAGGCGTGGAGGCGGCGAAAAAGGCAGGCCCAAGGCCCCCGCCAGGGCCCGGCCAACCCGCGCTCGCCGGACCCGGCCAGGAAAGTAACCCGCACCTCGCAGACCGCCCGGACCCCTTCAAATTCCGAGATCTCTCCCCTCCAGTCAGCTGAACAACCGCTCGCATCCTCTTTCGTACCACTAGCTTAGCAATAGGGGCGTAGCGGCCTGCCATGGCATGGGGTCGGCATAGTCAGAGTAGCCACCCGCTCGCGTTCCATCTTGCCGCCCGAAGGAGGTCTCATGCGCGTTGTCCGCCGAGTGCTCTGGTCGAGTGTCGTGGTCGTGGGGCTGTTCGGCTTCACAGCCGGAACGCTGCATGCCCAAGGCAAGAGCAAGGAAAAGTCCTATCGAGTGTCGAGCAACAAGGCCCTCACCGTGTCCCGAAGTGTACTGGTCGAGCACGGGTATCACGTGGTACGGGTCGAGCAGGTGGGAGCTACTCAGGTGATCTACTTCCGCCGCGGCAACAATGGCCGCGGCAAGGGGAAGGGTCCGCTTCAGCGGATGGTAATTCGAACGGTACGTGACCGGGTGTTCTTCGAAGAAGCCGAGCCGTCGGTTCTGGTCAACATCGATGTCAGGCTGAAGCTCTAATCGCGCACTTCCCTTCCATTCTCGAATCGGAGGCATCATGCGTGGCATGGCGTGGGTAGCTCGCATCTCGCTGTTGAGCGGCGTTCTCATGGCCGGAGCCAATCCCCTGGCCGCCCAACGCATCAGCTTCGCTCCCAACATCGGCGTCTACGTTCCGACCACCGAGTTGGTGAAGGCCGCAAATGGAGATGAATTCAAGCAGGAGATCAGCCTGACCCTCGGTGGACGCCTGGGAATCGCGCTGGGTGAGCGGCTCGGACTCGAGTTCACCGGTGCGTATGCGCCCAGCGATCTGAAGGTCACCGCCAGCGGCGTCGGCGGTCCGGCCCAGGACGCGAATATCTTCACCGGCAGCGGCCGGGTCAGCCTGCAGCTGGTGCCCTACACCAGCCCGGTTGCGTTTGTGGTGACCGGCGGTGTGGGCGTCATCAACCGCAGCGGCGAGTTTTACTCCAACGTCCAGAACAAGACCGATATCGGCGGCACGGTCGGCGCGTCGGCCCGTTTCCGCCTTGGCAGTCTGCTCCGCATTCAGGTCAGCGCCGAGGATTATGTGTACAAGCCGAAGGCCGACATCCCCGGCTTTACCAGCGCAGACAAGAAGACCCAGAACGACATTCACCTTTCCTTCGGTGTGGCCGTTCCGCTCCTCGGACTGGGCCAGATGGGCAAGTAAGCCGTAGCACGCAGAATGAGGGGGCGACTTCGCTTAGGGAGTCGCCCCTTTCTTTTTGCGGGCCCGTGGTCACCGGCCACCTGTGATGCGGTTTACACCTGCGACCTCCCTACTTCACAGCGCGCTGTCCAGAGCCGCTCTTCTTCCCGCCGCCTTCTTCCTTGTTCACCGTGGCCCAGGCCCGCCGTGCAGCCTCGCCACTGGACACCCCCCGCTTCTCGTACCCTTCCTCGATGTGCTCCGCCTTCCGCTTCTGCCTGCTGGTATAGGACGACTTGTCACCCCGTGGCATCGTGATGGTCTCCCGCTTGAGTAATGTCGACTGCCGTGCTGATGGTCCGCGAAGACGCAACGCGGCAAGTATAGACCACTGACAGTGGTCGGCTGTGGGATGGGTCACAGGTCTGGGTGGCGGACATAGGTGCGGACTTCTACGAGCTACGGGCTATGGGCTATGGTCTGGGCGGAACCCAAAGGTGAGGAACCAAAGGTGCAGGCAGCTACCGGCTACAGATTTGCAATCTGGGAGTATTTCAGGATGGAGTAGCCTATAGCCAATGGCCAATAGCCCGTAGTGCTGGACAAAAGGTGGGTGGAACGGGCGATTAGGCCCGTTCCCGGCGAGATGAAGAAGAAGGGAATTTTGAGGGGAGTAGCAGCGAAAGCACTGGGTCGGACAGCTCATCCGGCCGCAGAGCAGGGGGCTCTGGGCGTGTTCGGACGTCTCGCAGGTCGCCGTCCATCCGCACTTCCACTGTGGCCAAGATAGAGTTGGAGCGAGGGGCTGCTGTGCGGTGGATCACACCGGGCGACCGGCATCTAATGCGCGGGAGCCAACGGACGGCCGGGAAGATGGCGGTCCATCACCCCTCCTTCCAGGATCTGATGTACCGTGATCATGTGAATGCCCCGCTCCGTCCACCCGGCCATCAACCGCTCGCCTGCCTCCGGCACGATGGCCCGGACCGCGTCGCTGACGAGATACAGTTCCACCTGGGGCAGGACCCGCACCAGTCCCTCCAGCGCGTAGCGGTTGCAGAAGTCGGTGGCGACTCCGTACAGCACGATGGCTTGCGGCTCCAGCGCACTCAGCAGCGCGGGGACGTTGGCGTTGGTGAACACATCCACTGCCCGTTTGTTCAGCAGGAAGTCGCCCTGATGGGCGAGCACCTGCCGAGCCAATGCTCCCGGGTCCTGCCGCTCGGGCTCGATCACGAGGGGATTCAGCAGCTGGGCCCCCTCGATCTTCAGCTGACCCGGAGTTCCCCGCATGCAGTGCGGAGGAAAGGTGGATTTCCAGTCCGGAGTGTCGCTGATCTCGGGATCGGACAGCTCATGCTGGTCGGCCGTGGCCACGATGGGGATGCGGTTGGCATGGGCGTAGTCGGTCAGCGCCTTGACGGCTGGAATGATCTCCTCACTGCCGGCCACGTACAGCTTGCCGTCCGCTTTCATGAAATCGTGGGCCGTATCGACATCCCAGAAGATCAGCTTCGTCATGTGTTCTCCAAAAGCGTGAACAGATCTTTAATCTACCCGCTCCAGTCTCGGATTCGGCCGGTACGTTCTTCCCACCTTTGCCGCCGGCTTCCCGTCCCGCAGCACCACGTCGGCGGTAAAGTCGAATCTGCCTTGGAAAAGAGAAGACCCGACGCCGTATCCATCCACCGGCACGCCTTGTCGCTCGAAGTCCTGGATCTTCTCCGCGGTGAATCCGCCCGAGACATAGATCCGGACCCGGTTGAAGCCGGCGGCATCGAGCCCCCGGCGGACGTTCCAGGCCAGCTGGGGATTGACTCCGGTAGGCTTGACGTACCCCATCTGGTCCAACAGCGAGCGGTCCACCAGCATCTCGCTGGTATCGAGCCGGACTCCGTGCAACCGGTCACCCAGAGCCTCGGCCACCCGGAGCGAGGTATTCACGCAGTCGTTGTCGAAGTCGACCAGGCTGATCAGCTTCACCTCCGGTCCGATCTTCTCGGCGAACTTCCTGGTCGCGAGGACGGTATCACCGCCGTAGGCCGCAATGAGCGCGTGGGGCACGGTTCCCACCCCCTCGCTCCCCCACCAGGAGGCCTGCGCGTCGGTGGAGACACCGATTGCTCCGGCCACGTGAGCGGCGTAGCCATCGCCGGTCTGCACCAGCCAGTGATCATGCCGGGCGGGGAAGAACAGCACCTCTTTCGGGGAGGCCGCCTCGACCACGCGGCGGGTGTTGGTGGCGACACGGGTGCGGCGGGAGAGCACGCCGAGATAGAGCGTTTCCAGGTGGGCGAAGGCGTCGTACGGCCCCTCGATCAACATTACCGTCTCCCACGGCTCGACCTCGTCGCCATCATGGAGGGCGTGGACCTCGAGCTGGGGCCATTCCACGGCACAGAGCTTCAGGATCGCGATGGCCTCGTCCACTCCCCCGAG
The DNA here is from genome assembly GCA_039930805.1 of Gemmatimonadales bacterium. GTDB lineage: Bacteria > Gemmatimonadota > Gemmatimonadetes > Gemmatimonadales > GWC2-71-9 > CAVVWJ01. The sequence continues at coordinate 13,368 of JBDTTD010000024.1, forward strand.
GAAGGCGAGGCTCTTCCCGAACACCTGCATGGTGACACGAGGGCGATAGCCGTCCGCGAGCAGGATCTCGCGGGCTCGCACGAAGTACTTGTCGGAATAGTAGCCCGCGCGCATCTTCGCGACAGGCAAACTGAAGATTTCTGGATCGAGCCGACGGCGGTTGGCCATTCAGGGTCGCGGTTTGTCGCCCGCGAAGCGTTCCGCCTTGAGGCCGGCGAGCGCGACGCGGAGTCGGCGGGCGCCCTGGGCGGTGGGATAGCGGTCGATCAGTCTGCGAAGCTCCGCCATGGCCCGGCCCGGATCCTTGAGATCCTGTTCATAGACCTCCACCAGGGCCAGGCCGACGCGGAAGTCGTCCCGCGGGGGGAGTGGGCCCCCGCTTCTCAGATTGTCGAGCTCGATGGCTGCGGTTTCCGGCTGCTTCAACGGACCGGCGAGGAGCGCGGCGCGACGAAGCGTCGCCTCTACTCTTTGAGGCTTGTTCCGGGCCCGCTCCGCGTAGGCGTCCGCGGCGGCCTGGGCGTGTCCTCTGGCCGCCAGCGTCTCGATCGCGGAATAGCCGCCGCCCACCCGTACGGTCCCGCCATTGGACACCAGGCGGAAGAAGCCGTCGATCACCGGCTCGAGAATTCCGGAGAGAAAGCCGACGGTCAGGCCATAAATCGCCCACAGCGCCCCCACCAGCTCGAAGGCCCTGGGGTCCGCGCCGGTGACCGCCAGGAGAACGGCGATCAGAGTCCACACCAGTGCAATCGTTCCGACGACCAGCCGGACAAGGCCGAGTGGCTCCTCCGTCCAGCGGTCGGCGCGACCGGCCTCGGGATTGGGCCGCCTGTTCGCGGAGCGAAAAGAAGAGAGAAGGCTCAAGCCCCAAAGATCAGGGAGGGTACGGGAACCTGCAAGCGAGGGTCCAGCCACTCGGTTGACTTTCGCTGCGGGCGGAGCCTAAATCCCCGAGGCGCTACTGGCGCCGCAACAGCGGAGTGGAGGCTTTCCTCATGGCCGGGTCGGTTTCTCGCCGCGCTTTCCTGGAAGCAACTGGCGTCGCGGCAGCCAGCGTGGCCCTACCGTCGACCTCGGCCGCGATTATCAGTCGGGGAGCCGGGCGGCCCGCCGCGGTCAGCTCCGGCAACGGCCTCCGCGCGGTGAACCGCGCCATGGAGCTCCTGCTCGGCGGGGCGGACACCCTCGACGCCGCGGTGGAAGGGGTGAAAATTCAGGAGCTCGATCCAGCCGACAACTCGGTGGGCTACGGCGGGCTTCCCAACGAGGACGGGGTGGTCCAGCTGGACGCATCGTGTATGCATGGGCCCACCCGGCGCGCGGGAGCGGTGGCCGCGCTCGAGGGAATCAAGACGCCCAGCGAAGTGGCGAGGCTGGTACTCAAGTACACCGACCACATCCTGCTGGTCGGCGAGGGAGCCAAGCGCTTCGCGCTGTCCTATGGATTCAAGGAAGAGGATCTGCTTACACCCGAGTCCCGACAGCTGTGGCTCACCTGGCGCGCCAATCGAGGGCCGGATGACGACTGGCTCGACGTGCCGGATAACGAGCCCCTCGTCGCGCGGCCCACCGGCACCATCAATCTCAACGTGGTCAACGCCAACGGCGATGTCTCCTCCATCACGACGACCAGCGGGCTGGCCTGGAAGATTCCCGGCCGGGCGGGGGACTCTCCGATCGTAGGGGCGGGACAGTACACCGACAACGACGTCGGCGCCGCCGGATCCACCGGCCGGGGTGAGGCGAACATTCTGGCCTGCGGCGGATTCCTCACGGTCGAAGGGATGCGACGAGGACTCAAGCCCACGGACGCCTGCCTGGAAACGCTCAAGCGCGTGGTGCGATTGACCCCGCCCCGTCTTCTCAAGGAGGGCCGGCCGACCTTCAATCTGTCCTACTACGCGGTGAACAAGCGGGGTGAGCTCGGGTCTGCCTCGCTTTATCCCAACAGGTACGCCGCGCACGACGGCACGACCGGCGCGCTCCGTGACACGGCGTATCTCTTCGAGAAGCGGGCCTGATGCGCCTGATCCCCCTGCTGCTCCCCGCAGTGCTCTGGGCCGCGCAGTTGAGCGGGCAGGTTCCCGAGGGACCTGAGCCGGCGGACACCGTCAGCGACGCGCAGTCGGCTGCCGACACGCTCGAGGCGGCCGAAGAGCCCGCGCAGGCCACACCGTGGAGGACCAGCTACTTCCCTTACATCACCGGCGGCACCAACGATGGTCCGGTGCTGGCTTTCCGGGTCCACCACTTCCAGCCGGCCGAGTATGAGGCTCGAGTCACCACCAACGCGGCGCTGACCGCCGACGCCGGGATCACCCCTCGCGGAAGCCGGGTACTCAGCATCAGGTACCGTGCGCCCCTGCTGTGGAAGGATTGGCGCATCAGCGCGCTCGCGGCGGCGGGGCGAGAGGCGCGGTTCGGATATTTCGGGCTGGGCAACGAGACCATCAAGGACGATAACGCCGACACGCCGGCGCAGCCCTTCCTCTACCGCGTCCAGCGCGCGCGCTACGGTGGCAAGGTGGAGGCGACTCGCCGACTCCGGGGGCCGCTGCAGCTCGGAGTGCTCGCCAACGTGGAATGGACCCGCTTCACTACCCTCCCTGGGCCCTCCCTGTTCAAGACCGACTTCGGTCCCGGGCTGAAGGAGTCCGACGTGCTCGGGCGCGTTGCTCTGGTGTACGACACCAGGGATAACGAATACAACACGCACAAGGGTCTCCTGCTCGAGGCCGGGGCTGGGGCGGGAAGCGGTGGCGATGGTTACACCCGGCTGTACACCGTGCTGCGCGGCTATGTCCTGCTTCGGGAGGGAACCGTTGTCGCCGCCCGGCTGGCGGCATCAGGGATGGGCGGGGCGCCCACGCTCAATGCGCGACTCTACATACCGTCGTGGGAGAATCAGATACCGGTGCTCGGCGGGCAGTATTCCCACCGCAGCTTCGACAGCGGGCGCTTCGCAGGTAAGCATGTGATCCTGGGCAATGTCGAGGTCCGCCACGATCTGCTGCCGTTCGGCGACCTGGGATCGCTCACCCTGTTGGGCTTCCTCGATGCCGGGCGGGTGTTCGAGCAGGAGAACTTCAAGCTGACGACCACTGGGGTGAAAGTCGGCGGCGGTGGCGGGGTGGCGCTCAGGATCCTGCGCTCGTCGATTTTTACTTTCAATTTTGCCGGCGGTCCGGATGGGTTCAACTTCTCGGTAGGGAGTGGGTGGATGTTTTAGAAGCGGGGCCCCGCTGTCCCGCTGCCCCGCTCCCCCGCCTCCGACGCGGTCGGAAACCCTGCCGCCTCCAGCACCTCCCTCAACGTCGACTCTCCCCGATCCCGCGCGTACCACTTGCGGACCTGGGGGTACAGCTCCGCCTTCGGTATGGTGGCGCGATTGGCCATCACCCAGGCCTGGAGCTGAGCCGGGCGCGGACCCCAGCGTCCCAGCTCCTGGAATCGCTCGTCGAGCGCGATCACGATCGGGATCGAGCGGGCACCGTTGGTCAGATACTGGTCCATCAGCTCCGGATTCTGGTCCCGCTGGATCACGCGGAGCTCGAGGCCGGGAGCCTGACTCACCAGCTTGGCCAGGATCGGCACCGTGTTCGACGCATCGCCACACCAGTCTTCCGCGATTACCAGCAGCTTCACGCCGGCGCCAGCCGGGACCGCCGTCAGGGCCCAATCGGGGGCGCGCGCCAGGCCATAGATCCCCTGCCACAGCCCGCAGTGCTCGGCCTTGCACGAGGCCACGAACGAATCGAACGTCTGCCCTTTGTCCCACAGCGCCTTGAAATCCAGCATTCCATCTCCG
>JBDTTD010000025.1:0-17087 GCA_039930805.1 Gemmatimonadales bacterium
CCCGTATTGGGCGGTGTTGCCGAGCACCCCGATGGGAGTGAACTGGTCGTCCGAGTGTGTGCCCCTCAGGTTGAACCGCAGACCCAGGCGATCATGGGCCAGCCGCTGGCTGAAATTCGCGCTCAGGCCGATTCGCCGGGTGCTGTTGCGCTCGATGATGCCTTTCTGGTCCAGGAAGTTGGCCGAAAACCGATAGTCGTTGGTCGAGCCCGCGCCTGATGCGGCGAGGTTGTGCTCCTGGCCGAATCCGGTCCGGTCGATGGCGCCGAACCAGTCGGTGTTCTGGTTCTGCAGCTGGGCCACACTGCCCGGCGCGTACTGCTCCACTGCCGCCCGGAACTGCGCAGCGTCGAGCATCGAGGGGAGCCGGGTGACGTTCGAGGCGGACACCGAGCCGGTGTACTCCAGCTTCGCCTTCTGCCCCTGCTGTCCGTGCTTGGTGGTGATGAGCACTACGCCGTTGGCGGCGTTGGTGCCGTAGATGGCAGCCGACGCGGCGTCGCGCAGCACCGTGATGCTGGCGATGTCGTCCGGGTTCAGGAAGTTGAGCGGGTCGCGCCCGGTGGTTACACCGCCACCGGCCTCGGTACCCAGCGGCTGCCCGTCCACGACGTACAGCGGCTCGTTGCTCGCGGTGGTCGATGTGGCTCCGCGAATCCGGATGGAGGTCTTTCCGCCCGGCTCGTTGTTCTCCACCACCTGCACGCCGGCGACCTTGTTCTGGATCAGCTCGGTGGGGGTGACGACCCGGCCGGTGTTGAACTCGTTCGAGGTCACGTTGGTGACGGCACCGGTGACGTTGCCCTGCCGCTGCTCGCCGTAGCCGATCACCACCAGCTCGGCCAGCTGGGCCGCCTGAGCCGTCAGCTCGATATCCAGGTCGAGAATCAGGCCCTCCGACACGGTGACGGGGGCGGCCGCCGGTGCGTAGCCGATCATCCTCACCCGGAGAGTGTCCGATCCAGCCGGAATCTCGGCCAGGAGGTAGCCGCCGTCCGCCCGGGTCTGGGTACTATGGGTTCCGACTCTGACCATCGCCCCCGACAGCGGTCGCTTCGACGCCGCGTCGGTCACGTGTCCCCGGATCGAGCCGCCGGGTTCCTGGGCGCGAAGCGGCGCGATCCAGACCGTCGCCAGGAGCAGGCCGATGCTGTAGCGTAGCCCTCTCATGTTGCGTGCGTCCTTTCAGATGTGCGCAAAGCCAGTACTTCAGCTGATCGGAAAGCGATAGCCTTCAGGACAACAAAAAGCCCCGGCCCTGGGAGGCCGGAGCCGTGAGGAGCCCGGACGTAGCGGCGCAGGACCTGCCTGATCCCGGCAGGAGTTGAGCGCTGCAAACCCGCGCCGGAGGGTATTCCCCCGGGGGCCCAAAATACATTGTCTCACCGGAATTCTCAGAGGAGGAGCAGGTACCAGACGTTAGCGGGGACTGTCAACCGCGTTCGCCGCCAGCATTGGGATCGAATATTCCGGTCGGGACCGGGGGAGTCAAGGGGCGGGAAGGCGGGAAGGACGGGACGAGTCATTGCGAGGGGGCGAAGCCCCGCAATGACTCTCACTGCCAACGCCGTACCGCCGTACCGGCGTACCGCTCGAGTCAATGGCTTGACCTTGCCGGGCGCTGCGGGAAGATCACGATGCAGGCCGTGATAAACAGCAACAGCACCGCCGAGGCGGTGTAGCGGCTCAACGCCAATCCACCGGCCGCCACCGGCTTGTCGAGCAGATCGCCCAGCACGGCGCCTAGCGGCCGGGTGAGAATGAAAGCCGTCCAGAACAGCGCGGTGCGGGAGATGTTGGTCCGGTAGTACGCCGCCACCACCAGGGCCAGCAGGGCCCCGAACACGATCGCGCCTCCGCCGTAGCCCAGGCCCGCCGTATCCGCGGTCCAATCCCCCAGTGCGGTCCCCAGCGTCTGGGAAAACATGATCGTCACCCAGTAGAACAGCTCGGCCTTGGGCGCGCTGACCGTCTCGACCGAGACCGAGCCGAGGGAGTGATACCAGACATAGAGTGATCCGAGCAGGAGGGCCAACAGGAGGCTGGTGCCGCCGGCATACCCGATACCCAGCGAGCGGTCCACGAAGTCGGCGAGCGTCGTGCCCACCGTGGTCGTGGCAATGATCGTGATCCAGTACAGCAGCGGGTGAAAGCGCTTTGCCACAATCTGGGCAGTGACCGCGGCGACGAAAATGGCGGCGAAGATGGCGGTGCCGACGAGATAGCCCAGGTTCATCGACATCGACACCGCATCGCCGCCGGTCTCGCCCAGCGTGGTGGCCGCGATCTTGAGGATCCAGAAGAGGAGGGTGACCTCGGGGACCTTGCTCGAGGTCTCGTCCGTTCTCGTGCTCAATGTTTATCCATCCTGGAAGTCGCCGGAGCCTAGGCCTGGACGATGCGGGTGAGGGTCACGATCTGGCCGGCGTGGCGGGACGAATGTTCGGCAGCGTGGAAGATGAGTCCCAGCGTCGTCGACGGCATCCGCTTGCGCCCCACCTCTCGCGGCAGAAGAAGGCTGTCACGGGGTACGGTCCGCAGATAGTCGACTGCCGCCTCCAGCCCGGCAGAGAACCTCGCCAATAGGCGGGTCAGCTCTGGCCGGTCCTCGTGCACCGTGCGCTCAGACGCCAGCGCGGCCAACTGATCGTCGGTGAGAGGCGCCGACCGCGAGTAGGTCAGCAGCCGGTCGAGGCTGCCAGGAAGGTGGGCCAGGTGGAATCCAATCGAGGCGGCGCCGCCGGGCCGGGCCCAGAGCTGGGCCGGCGTGAGGTGCTGAACGATCGGGATGACGTCCTCTCCGACCTGCACCAGGGTGTGGGCGGCGGGCTGGAGAAGGGGGTCGATGCCGGTGATGGGACCGCGGAGCCAGGCCTCGAGAGGTATTGTCATCGAGAAAACATACCAGTCATTTCACGGGAAGATGCCCAGCTGTTCGTAGCTCAGGGCCACCTTGTTGATGGCCACGATCAGGGCCGAAATCCGGAGGTCGAGCCGGTCTGGTTTTTGCTTCCAGACTTCGCGGATGGGATGGTAGGCGCCGATCATGGTCTCCTCCAGCCCGGAGTTCACCAGATCCTCCTCGCTGCCGCCACTGGTCACATGCTCGATCTGCTCGTCGGTGAAGCGTGCACCCGTGCTGCTTTCCACGGTCCGGAGCAGCCGGCGATAGGCGCTCTGCTCGTGCCGCCTCTGCATCCGGCCAAAGCGGACGTGGCCCAGGTTCTTCACCCATTCGAAATAGGAAACGGTCACGCCGCCGGCGTTGATATAGGCGTCGGGGATGACCATGACGTTCCGGCCGGCCAGGATCTGGTCCGCCTCCGGAGTGGTCGGCCCGTTGGCGGCCTCGACCACGATTTTGGCCCGGATCCTCGGCGCATTCTCGGCGGTGATCTGGCGCTCCAGCGCGGCGGGAATGAGGATGTCGCACTCCAGCTCCAGCGCGTCTTCCCGGCGGGCCAGGTTGGTGGCGCCGGGAAAGTCGGCGATGGTCCGGCGCTCCCGCCGCTGCGCCATCACTTGCTCCAGGTCGAGCCCCCGGGGATTGGCAATGGCGCCCTCGGATTCCGCGAGACCCACCAGCACCGCACCCGCCTCCTGGAAGAACTTGGCGGCGTAGTAGCCCACATTGCCCAGTCCCTGCACCACGACCCGCTTGCCCTCGAGGCCGGGCGAGAGTCCCAGCGCCTTCATGTCTTCGGCCACGCGGCAGATCTCACGCACCCCGTAGAAGACGCCGCGCCCGGTAGCCTCGGTCCTCCCCCGGATGCCCCCGGCGCTGATCGGCTTGGCGGTGACGCAGCCGAGCGCGTCGAGCTCGCCGGGACGGAGCTGGGTGTAGGTGTCGGCGATCCAGGCCATCTCCCGCGAGCTGGTCCCCACGTCCGGGGCGGGGACGTCGAGGCCGGGGCCGATGAAGTTCTTGCGCACCAGCTCGAAGACGTAGCGCCGGGTAATCCGCTCCAGCTCCCCCTCCGAGTAGGACTTGGGATTGAGCCTGATCCCGCCCTTGGCTCCGCCGAATGGGACGTCCACCAGGGCGCACTTGTAGGTCATGAGCGCGGCCAGGGCCTGGATCTCGTCGGCGTCCACGTTCTCGGCGTAGCGGATGCCGCCCTTGCAGGGGAGCTTGTGATGGCTGTGCTCCGCCCGCCAGGCGTGCATCACCTCGATGCGGCCGTCGTCCAGTTTGATGGGGAAGCTGGTGTAGAAGAGGCTCTTGCAGGCCTTGATGTTGGCGAGCATGGTGGGGTCGTGGCCGGTGAATCCGGCGGCGTGGTCGAAGGCCTGGTTCACCTGGTCCAGAAAACGGGTGCCGATGGACAACAGATACTCTCCTGTCGTGGTTGGTGGCAGCGTAGTTAGTGTGTTCCGGCCCGTTCGAGATCGCTGATCAGCCCCTTCATCTCGGCGATCTCCCGGCGCTGGGTCGCGATGATGCTGTCGGCCAGCTCCCGCACCCTCGGATCCGAGATGTGCGCACGGCTGCTGGTCAGGATCGCGATCGAGTGGTGCGGGATCATGGCCTTCATATAGGACACATCCTCGACCGTCTCCTGGCTCCGGACCAGCCACAGCGCCACGGCGAAGACGGCCGCACTGCCGATGAGGATGCCGAGGTTTGCCCGGCCGCTGGAGTACATGCTCAGCATGAAGCTCAACATGATGATGGCCATGGCCGCACCCATCACCAGCGCCATGTAAGCCCGCGTCTCACTGAAGAACAAATGATCCGCCTGGTAGGTGTTCAGGTACATGAGCCCGAACATGACGGCCGTCGAGGTGGCGATCATGGCGCCGAATCTGGCGTATGACTTCATCTGCATGGGTAGAGTCTCCGGAAGGTGGCGGGGAAGTTACAGCATTCCGGAGAGCAGAGTAGCGATGCCCAGGAAGCCGAGAAACCCGGCGATATCGGTTACCGTCGTCAGGACGATGGAAGATGACTGGGCAGGATCGAGACCCAGGCGTCGGAGCGTGATGGGCACCAGCGCGCCCGCCAGCCCGGCCACGACCATCGCCACCAGCATCGCGAGGGCGATCACGATGACGAGGCCCAGCGAGCGGCTCCACAGGTAGACGCCGGCCCCGCAGGTGATGGCGATGGCGATCCCGTTGAGTAATCCCACCTGCGCCTCCTTGGATGTGACGGCAAACCACTGCCGGGGCGAGATCTCCCGCAGGACCAGCCCTCGCATGGTCACCGCCAGGGCCTGGGCCCCGGCGTTTCCGGACTGGCCCGCGACCACGGGAAGCAGCACGGCCAGGGCGGTGAACTGGGCGATGGTCCCCTCGAAGAGGCCCACCACCGAGGCGGCCAGGAAGGCGGTGAGCAGATTGATCTGGAGCCAGGGCAACCGCTTCCGCACCGCGAACAGCGGGCTCGACAGTGCCCGCTCCTCCGCGCTCGCTCCCGTCATCGTCTGCATGTCCGCCGAGAGATCCTCCTGGAGGGCCTGGATGAGGCGGGTATCCGGGATCACGCCGAGCAGGCGCCCCTGGAGGTCCACCACTGGCAGGTCGGTGAGCCGGTAGCGCTCCGCCACCTCGGCGACCTCGTCCCGCTGGGTCAGCGCGTTGACCGATGCGGCAATCGGGCGGCGCAGCTCGCGGAGCGGCACCTCGGGGTCCGCGGTGGCGGCGTCCTGAAGGGCCACGCTGCCCGATAACTGGTTCTGGTCGTTGATGACGAACAGGTTGCGTGCCGCCCGGATGCGTGACTTCCGCAGCGCCGCGATGGATTCGCCGGCCGTCGTGGTCTCCCGAAACACTGCTACCTGAGTGTCCATGATCCGGCCGGCGCTGGCCAACGGGTACGTCATCAGCTGCTCCAGCTCGGCCCGGATCCCCGGAGGGAGCCGCGAGAGGTACCGCTCCGTCTCGGGCTCCTCCAGCAGGCCGAGAATCGGCAGCAACTCGGTGGGCACCAGCTCGGACATGAGAGCGGCCACCAGTGAGTCGGGCAGCTCCAGCATGACGGCAGCGGCGGCGGGCGGGCTCAGCCGCCGCCACACCGGTGCCAGAATCGGGGCCGAGAGATTCTCCAGCTCCCGGGCAACCTCGCCGGGTTCGAGCTCCTCGATCTTCTGGGCGGCTTGCCAGGGATGCTCGCGAAGGAAGCGGCTATCCACTGCCTCGACTGCCCGCCGCACGCTCCCGGCCGTCATCGGTCGTTCCTGCCGGGGCGGGAGTGACTCTCCTGCGCTCCGGCCGACGGCGCGACCCGGGCCAGCTCTCCGATGACGCCCAAATACGTCTCAGCCAGATGAAACAGCACCGAGGGACCGGTCGCCACCGGCTGGTCGACCCGAGTCTGGTGCAGGGCTTTCTCCAGGTTGCCGCGGCTGAGCTCTCCCAGCAGCTCACCGTACCGGTCGGTGACCGGCAGCGCGAGGCTGGTGGACCACGACGAGTCGGCCGCCACGGCGGCGAGGGACGCCGAATCGGGCAGAACCCGCTGCCGCTGGGCGACAGCGGCCAGCCGGGTGCTCCCGGCCGAATGCAGCAGGGTTGTGACGGTTGCCGTTCCCAGATACCTCCGGGCTTCGTCCACCGAGTAGACCCCGGCCTCGTCCCGCTGCCGCCGGGCCACGATCATCTTGAGGGCCTCGTCCACCGTGTGGTCCTCGCCCAGCGCCGCGACATCGTGATTGACCCAGGCGCCGACTCTGGTGGGCGGGTAGGTAAGGGCGCGCCGGTACTGGCGCCCGGTGCTGGTCGGGAGATCGGCCAGCACCCGGTCCCGGGCCGGAGCCGGCATCTGGCGCAGGATGGCGAGGGCGTCACGGCTTCCCAGCTGAGCCATGAGCGCTCCGGCCCGCTCGGCCGGCAGTGCGGCCACGCACTGGGCGGCGGTCCAGGACGTCATGCGCCCCACCGCCGGCGCGCCGATCCGGACCGGCACCAGCTCCAGGAGTGCCGCCGCGTCGGCCGATGCCAGCGACTCGAGCGAGCGGGCCGCCGATTCAGGCCGCTCCTCCAGGAAGGCCAGGGCCAGCGCCAGCGCCTCAGCCACGGGACTCCTCCGGCGCGGTTACGGTCAACGGCTCATCATGAAATCGCGACGCGGGGATGTGCACCCGGCCGGCCTCGCTGGCGAGTACGATGCCGGTCGGGGTCAGCTCGACGACCTCGCCGGTCACGTCGCCGATGCGGGCCCGCTCGCCGGGTCGCAGGAAGCGCCGCACGTGATGCGCGCCGACCAGATTGGCGACCAGGCTGCGAGCTCCCAGGCCGAACGCGAGCGAGAGCCCGCCGAGGAACGCCGCCACCACGATGCTCACGACGGTGGTGATCAGGGCGATCCTCACCCCCATCTGGTCGATGCCGATGATGATGGCCCCCACCACCGTGATCAGCTGTGCCAGATTCCCCAACGCGGCGCTCTGGGGAACCTTGGCGCTCGCCAGTGCATCCTTCACGAACTCCCGCACCGTTCCGCTCAGCAGGTATCCGGCCACGATGATGAGCAGGCCCAGCAGCAGGCGAGGCAGGTAGGCCACCAGTTGCCCGAGCCATGCCCGCACCGCGGTCCATCCGGCCACATCGACCGCCACCGTGGCGAAGAGCACCACCGTGCTCCACAGCACCAGGTTGCCGATCAGGCGGAGAACGATCGATGACCGCGCCGCGATCGCCAGATTGGGGGTCTGGTCGGAGCGGTCGAGCCGGCGACGGACCCGCTCCCCCAGACTGACCGTCAGACGGCGCAGCCAACGGCCGATCAGCCAGCCCGCGACCGCAATCAGCAGGGCGGCGAGGATCTCGGGCAGGTGGGTGACCAGTCGGGTGACCAGGTCGGCGAGCCGGTCGCGGAGAATCTGAAGCGCGTCGGTGAGTCGTTGCATGAGAGCGCTCCGGGTGGGGTGTGGCAGGGTCCGCTGCGATCGTTGTTCCTGAAACCTTAGCCCTTTCGCTTGAAGAACTGAACTGCCTCGGGTGACGCCGCCGGCTGGCAAGTCGGGACAGCCCCGGCCGGCAGCGGCCGAACCGGACACGCCAGTCGAGATCCGACCGGGTCACGTCACACCGCACTCAGGATAGCGTCCACCCGGGTGGAGTCCATCGGCTCCGGGTATCGGATCGCCAGGGTCACCGTGCTGTCAGGCGCGTCCAGGAGGCCACTCTCCAGGGGAGCGCGCACCCGCTACTATTGTCACCTCGATGTCCCGCTCCAGCACAAGCCGGTGATCCGCGAAACGGGCGGACCTCGGCGGTCAGGTCAGCGACGCTGACCTCGGTCGAATCCTGGCGGATACACCCCTGGCGAAGCTGGTGAAGTGCACCGGCTCTCTTACCGCTCGCGATCAGGCTACCGGGCCGGCACAACTCCCTCACCACGGCCCGCCGCCATCGCGTCAGGATACGACGACCGCTGCTTTCCCTCGGACGCCAACGTGCGTTGCCGCGCCAGGTAGCGCTCGAAGGTCGCGATCCGCTCCTCCGCCTGGGGCATCATGCCGACCACGCGCTCGACATTGCCCAGGTAGTCCGGCCACCGGGCGGCTGCCCGGACGTCGGCGAAAAAGGGGCGCAACTTGGCGACGACCATGAAATGCTCGGTGTTGGACGCGTTGAACAGCTCCGCGGGAATGGCGCCCTGAACCACGAGGGAGGCCGCCATGTCCCAATAGGTTGTGACCATGCGGTAGGGGGCGCTCAGGTGGCCCGGGCCGAGCCACACGGCGAGCACGTCCTGCGCGCTGCTCGGGTGGAACTCGAAGACGAACCAGGCCCGGGCCTGCCGGAGCGTGGGCTCGGTGCGAAGCTCGTAGAGCTTGAGCAGGACGTCTGCCTGCGAGGGATCGGCCATCCCACTCTCCTTGTGGGGACTCCAGTGCCACCCAACCATTGTGTATCCGCGCGGCAGAGGCAAGCCGGGCGGACCGGCGGACCAGGGGACAGGCGACGTAGTCATTGCGAGGGCAAAGCCCCGAAGCAATCCCGCGGCCTATCACGGAGGATGAGCGGCTGGCCAGCCGAGCGACCGCTGGAACCGACGCCGGGCTGGGCTGGTTGTCCTCTCAAGGTACTAATGGGCCGTGGGCATCCACCTGTCCACCAATGCTCGCATCTATCGAGGAGGAGATATGAGGATCGGAATCATCGGCGCGGGCCAGATCGGCGGCACCCTGGCGCGCCGCCTGACAGCGCTGGGGCACGAGGTATCGATCGCCAACTCGCGGGGACCCGCGTCCCTGGCCGGACTGGCAAAGGAGACCGGGGCCCAGCCGGTGACAGTCGAACAGGCCGCACGCGCCGGGGACATCGTCATCGTCACCATCCCCATGAAGAACATCCCCCAGCTGCCGGCCGGCCTCTTCAGGGGCGTGCCTGACGAAGTGGTCCTGGTGGACACCGGCAACTATTACCCCCGGCAACGCGACGGCCGGATCGATCCCATCGAGCGCGGCACCACCGAGAGCCGGTGGGTATCCGACCGGCTCGGCCGCCCGGTGGTCAAGGCCTTCAACAACATCTACGCCCAGCACCTGCTCGAGCGGGGCAAGCCGAACGGGGAAGCCGGACGGATCGCCCTCCCCGTAGCGGGCGACGACAAGCGGGCCAAGGATGCCGTGATCCGCCTGCTGGACGAGCTCGGCTTCGACGGAGTGGACGCGGGGGGCCTGGACGAGTCCTGGCGGCAGCAGCCGGCGACGCCGGTGTACGGCACCGACCTCGACGCGGATGGCGTGCGGAAGGCGCTGGCGGCTGCGAAGCCGGAGCGGAGTGCCGAGTTCCAGGCGGAAGAAGGGAGCCCGGGATTGGCTCGGCGATGACGGATGGACGGGCGGACGGATGGACAGGTGTAGCCTCTTTCACCTATCGCCGTGCCGCCTACCGCCGACCGCCTAACGCCACAGGTAGCGTCCGGATCCGCACGAGCCTCGTTGGCGCCGGCCCTCCTGATTCTGACCGGTACCCGGGCAGCATCCAGGCCGGATCAGGCGCCATGCAACGCCGCCCAGGTACCGTTATTCCCGGCCCATGCTCCGTTCAAAGCGGTTCGTGTCCCCTGCAGGCGGGATCGGGGAGCATGCAGACTGGATCAGGGAGCGTGCAGACCGGATCTGGTGCCGCGCAGACCGGATCAACCCCCATGCAGACGGGATCAGGGAGCAGGCAGACCGGATCAAGCGTCATGCAGACTGGATCGGGGAGCATGAGAAAGGATCAGGGAGCATGCAGACTGGATCAAGCGCCATGCGGACTGGATCGAGGCGCACGCAGACTGGATCAAGCGCCACGCAGTCTGGATCGGGGAGCATGCAGACCGGATCAAGCGCCATGCAGAGTGGATCGGGGAGCATTCAGACTGGATCAAATGCGATCCAGAGTGGATCAGGAAGCATGCAGGCTGGATCAGGTGTCATGCAGGCCGGATCAGGAACGACGCAGATCGGATCGTGTCCCGAGCATGTGCGCTCATGCTCTGTGCAGGTCGGCTCATGTCCTGTGCGCGCCAGCGCGCACCGTCAGAATGACGCTGCGGCAGTTCCGGACCTGCACGCCTCGCCACCCGAAGTGAATTGCGGGACCCTCCATGATGGCACAAACCACTTCGCCATAGGGAGTGGTGCAGCCGCATGCAACTCGTCAATACTGTGACGCGGCCGCTTGCCTGACCTCCCGCCTCTGGCGACCTTTCAGCCATGGACCTCGATCTCCTGATCTCTGAGCTGGTTGCCGGCAAAACCGCGGCGCTGGCCCGGGCGATATCAGTGGTCGAGAACGGCAGACCCGGCTTCGAAAAGCTCCTGGCCGAGGTCCACCGGTCGCTCGGGAAAGCCCGCCGCATCGGCATCACCGGCCCGCCCGGGGCCGGGAAATCCACCCTGGTCGAGCGCCTCGTTACCGCATACCGCGCCGCCGGACTGAAGGTCGCCGTGATCGCCGTCGATCCCACCAGCCCCTTCACCGGCGGTGCCCTCCTCGGCGACCGGATCCGCATGGAATCCGTCGCCCTCGACCAGGGCGTCTACATCCGCTCCATGGCCACCCGCAGCTCGCTCGGCGGCCTCGCCACCACCACCCGCGAAGTCTGCGACCTGCTCGATGCCGCCGGGTTCGACCGGATCCTGGTCGAGACCGTGGGCGTGGGCCAATCCGAGCTGGCCGTGGCTGGGATGGCCGACTCCACGGTGCTGGTGCTGGTGCCCGAGTCGGGCGACGGAATCCAGACGCTCAAGTCGGGTGTGATGGAGATCGCGGACGTTTTCGTGGTGAACAAGGCAGATAGAGTAGGAGCCGAAAAGATAAGACAGGAGATCGAGATCACGCTGGGGATCCGGGGGGGGAATGCGTTTCGTACGATGTCGGCACATCACGGGGCGGGCAGCGGGGCAGCGGGGCAGCGGCGGGGCAGGCGGACGGGCGGACAGGCGGACGGGCGGACCGTCCCGGATAGTGGGGCAGCGGGACAGCGGGGCGGTAACAGCGTCTGGGAGAATCCGGTTCTCCTCACAACTGCCGCCAAGGGTGAGGGAGTCCCTGAGCTCGTCACGGCGCTCGACCGGCACCACGAGTATCTACTCCACTCCGGCGAGCTGGACCGGCGGCGGCGGCGGCGGCTGTCCGACCGAACCCGAGAAGTCGTTGACCGCGCCACCCAGAGGTGGATCTGGGAGGAGACCCGGGCCGAGCAGCTGATCGGCGAGCGGCTGGACCAGGTGGTGGCCGGGAGCATGAGCCCCTACGACGTAGCGGCGGAAGTCCTCGACGGCTTGAAACAAGGTGCGCGCATATGACCGCTCGGCGGATCAGGACGGACGAGGGGACTCCCGGCGCCTCTGAGCAGCAGCGGGAGCTGGAGCAGCTCCGGGCGGAGCTGGCCGCATGGAAAGCCAAGGCGGCCGCCCTCCCGGTCCGAAACGACCTTAATACCAGCACCCTCTCGGGCCCCGGCATCGAGCCGGTATACACCCCGCTCGATCTCTCGCCCGACGTCGTCGCCGCCACCGGCCTTCCCGGCAGCTTCCCCTACACCCGCGGCATCCACCCCACCATGTATCGCGGCCGGCTCTGGACCATGCGGCAGTTCGCCGGGTTCGGCACCGCCGAGGATACCAACGAGCGCTACAAGTTCCTGCTGGAGCGGGGCCAGACCGGGCTCTCGGTCGCCTTCGACTTTCCCACCCTGATGGGCTACGACTCCGACCATCCCCGCTCCGAAGGCGAAGTCGGGAAGTGCGGTGTCGCCATCTCCAGCCTGGCCGACATGGAGACGCTGTTCGACGGGATCCCGTTGGACAAGGTCTCCACCTCGATGACGATCAACGGCCCGGCCGCGATGCTGTTCTGCTTCTACGTGGCTGCGGCGGAGAAGCAGGGCGTCCCCATCGACAAGCTCCAGGGCACGATCCAGAACGACATACTAAAGGAATACATGGCGCAGCACGCCTGGATCTTCCCGGCGGAGCCCGCGCTCAAGGTGATCGTGGACCTGTTCGAGTGGGCCGCGGAGCACACCCCGAACTGGAACACGATCTCCATCTCCGGCTACCACATCCGGGAGGCGGGCGCGACGGCGGCCCAGGAGCTGGCGTTCACCCTGGCCAACGGGTTCTGCTACGTGGAGCACGGCGTCGCCCGCGGCCTGGACGTGGACAGCTTCGGTCCGCGGCTCTCGTTCTTCTGGGACGTCCACAACGACTTCTTCGAGGAGATCGCCAAGCTCCGGGCCGCGCGCCGGATCTGGGCCCGCCACATGAAGGACCGCTACGGCGCGAAGGACCCGCGCAGCTTGAAAATGCGGTTCCACTGCCAGACTGCCGGGGTCACCCTGACGGCGCAGCAGCCGCACAACAACGTGGCCCGGGTGGCGTACCAGGCCCTGGCGGCGGTGCTGGGTGGCACCCAGTCGCTCCATACCAACGCCCTGGACGAGACCCTGGCCCTGCCCACCGAGGAGACGGTTCGCATTGCCCTTCGTACCCAGCAGATCCTGGCCTACGAGACCGGCGTCCCCAATGTGGCCGACCCCTTGGGCGGATCGTACTACGTGGAAGCGCTGACTGATACGATGGAGCGCGAGGCCGAGGGACTGTTCGCCGAGATCGAGGCCCAGGGCGGCGTGGTAAAGGCCATCGAGTCGGGCTGGTTCCAGCGCCAGATCGCCCACTCGTCCATGCGGTTCCAGTCGGAGCTGGAGCAGGGCCGGCGGACCATCGTAGGCGTCAACGACTTCGTGGAGGAGGGCGAGGCCCCGGTCGAGATCCTCAAGGTCGGTGGCGAGGCCGAGCTGACCCAGTGCAAGCGGATGAAGAAGCTCCGGGCCCAGCGAAATCCCGAGGTGGGGGCCCAGCGGCTGGAGGCGCTGGGACGGGCCGCCACCAACGACGAAAACATCATACCCGCCATGCTGGATTGCGCGCGTGCCTACTGCACGCTCTACGAGATCCGGCATGTGCTGGAGGAGATTTATGGGAGCTACCGCGAGCCGATCTTCTTCTAGAGGTCGGGAAGGACGGGAAGGTCGGGAAGGATTGAATGGGAATGGGGCTCGGCCGAAGCCGACCGAGGCATTCCCGTCGCCCGAGCTGCTGGACCGGCTCACCCACGTGAAGCCTGGCGACCACCGGGTGGTGACCTGCTACCTGAAGCTGGAGCCCCGCGACCGGTCGCGCGGGAAGTACCTGATCAAGGTCAAGAACCGGGTAAAGGCGGCGCTTCAGGCCCTGCCGCGGCTCAAGCTGGAGCGACGCATCGCCGACGAAGTCGCCCGCGACCTCGACCGGATGCAGCAGTTCCTCAAGAGCCCGAGTAATCTGCCCCACACCCAGGGCCTGGCGATCTTCGCCTGCGAAGGCATCAACCTGTTCGAGACCGTCGCCCTCCCCGTAGTGCATCGCTCCCGTCTCTCGGTGGACGGCAGCGCGCTGGTGCGCGAGCTCGCGTCGGTCGAGGACGAGTTCGGCCGCCTGCTCACCGTCGTGCTCGACCGCAGCCGGGCCCGGTTCTTCGAGGTGACGGCCCACGACTCGCGCGAGCTGCCCGGACTTCGCTCCGACGCCACCCGGGGGAAGCGCTTCCATGGCGACCAGGACGGAACCAGCGGCTGGGGCGAGCACACCTACAACAACCGGATCCGGGAAGAGAAGCAGCGCCACTTCGAGGCCATCGCGCGGGAGCTGTTCGCCATCAACCGGCGGCACCCGGCCCACGGCATCGTGCTCGCGGGCACGGGGGCCGACGCCGGCGCGGTCGAGCCCTTCCTGCACACCTACCTGGCCGAGCGGTTGATCGGTACCGTGAAGCTCAATCCCAAGGACGCGACGGTGGCGTCGGTTCACGCTGCCACCCTTTCGGTGCGCGAGGCGTTCGAGCGCGCATCGGAGCGGGAACTGGTGCACGAGATGCTGGAGGGAGTCGGCAGCGGCTGGGGCGTCAACGGTCTCGGTCCTACGTTGAAGGCGCTCTCGCGGGGCCAGGTGCGCTCGCTGCTGGTCAATGCCGACGCCAGTGAGGCCGGCTTCCGCTGCGGCGACTCCGGCCGGCTGGCGCTGACCGAGCGGGAGTGTAGAGGTGAAGGCGACCCGCTGCCGGTCCTCGACATCGTGGACGACGCCATAGAGGAAGCGCTGCGGCAGGGAGTTGACGTGAACGTGGTCTACGAGCCCGAGGCCAGGGATTCGATCGAGAGCCTCGGCGCACTGCTGCGCTTTCGTTGAGCGCTCTCCGGGCTCGGACGCTGCGCGCGGTTCTCTTCGACGCGGGGAACACCCTCCTGTTCCTGGACTACGCCCGCATGGCCCGCGCCGTGGGAGCCGCACTCGGTTTCCCCCTGACCGGTGAGGGCCTCGCGTCTCATGCGCCCGAGGCCGCCCAGGCCATGGAGCGGGCGTCGGGCGACGATACCGAGCGCGCCTCGACCTATCTTGAAGCGCTGTTCCGGTTCAGTGGCGTGCCGGCCGAGCGGATGCGCGAGGTGCGCGACTGCCTGCGCGAATTGCACCGCGAGCGCCACCTCTGGTGCACGGTCCGGGAGCGTACCCGCGAAGCGTTGGCCCGCCTCCGCGCGGCCGGCATCCGGCTCGGCATCGTGTCCAACAGCGACGGACGGGTGGAGCAGGCACTTACGGTGGCGGGCCTGCGCGATTATTTCGACGTGGTCGTAGATTCGGGTCTCGTGGGCGTCGAGAAGCCCGACCCGGCCATCTTCCGGACGGCGCTCGACGCGCTCGGCGTCGCCCCCGAGGAGGCGCTGTACGTCGGTGACCTCTACGAGGTGGACGTCCTGGGCGCCCGCGCGGCTGGTATCGAGGCGGTACTGTTCACCCCCTCGAGGCCGGATCCGGGGCAGTCGTGTCGCACCGCCGGATCGATCGACGAGCTGGTCAACGTCCTGTTGCCCGGAGAGAGCTAGATGACACCCGCGTCACCCGCTCCTGCGTCTCGGCATGGCCGGTCCCAGGTCCGGCCCATTCGGGTGCTGGTGGCCAAGCCGGGCCTCGACGGCCACGACCGCGGAGCCAAGGTGGTGGCCGCGGCACTGCGCGATGCCGGGATGGAAGTGGTCTACACCGGCCTGCACCAGACGCCGGAGATGATCGCTACCGCCGCGGTGCAGGAGGACGTGGACGTGGTCGGCCTCTCGATTCTGTCCGGCGCCCATATGACCCTGTTTCCCCGGGTCCGGAAGCTGCTGGAGGAGATGGGCCGGCCCGACACCCTGGTCACCGGCGGTGGGATCATCCCCCCGGAGGACATGGTAGCATTGCAGCAGCTCGGCATCGGAAAGCTATTCGGGCCAGGCACTCCCACGTCCGACCTCATCGAATACATCAAGTCGTGGGCCGCCTCTCACCTCGACCAATGACTCCAGCCGGTAGCCGCCTCCGGGCGCTCACCGAGGAATACCAGCAGCTCGCCGCCAAACTGCAGCAAGGCGGCGGGCCCGCGCGTATTGCCCGGATGCACGAGCAGGGGAAGCTGTCACCCCGCGAACGGGTGCAGCAGCTGCTCGACCCGGGCACGCCCTGGCTGGAGCTCGGTCTGCTGGTGGCCTACGACCAGTACGACGGCCAGGCGCCCGGGGCGGGGGTCATCACCGGTATGGGCGTGGTGGAAGGGCGTGAGGTGGTCGTTGTGGCCAATGACGCCACGGTGAAGGCCGGGTCCTGGTGGCCGGAGACGATTCGCAAGATCCTCCGGGCCCAGGAAGTGGCCATGCGGCAGCGAATCCCCATCGTGTACCTGGTGGACAGCGCCGGCGTGAATCTGCCGTACCAGGGCGGCGTATTCCCCGGGCAGTACGGCGCCGCCCGGATCTTCTATTACAACTCGATCATGCGGCGATATCTCCATGTGCCGCAGATCAGCGCGGTGATGGGGAACTGCATTGCGGGAGGCGCGTATCTGCCGGCGCTTTCCGACGTGATCTTTATGGTCGAGGGCACCAGCTTCATGGGACTGGGTGGGCCCAACCTGGTCAAGGGCGCCACCGGTCAGACGATCGACTCGGAGACTCTCGGCGGAGCGAAGACCCACACCGAGCTGAGCGCGGTGGCCCACTATCGGGCTGCCAACGACACCGAGTGCCTGGCTCGAATCCGGGAATACATCGGCAGGTTGCCAGTTTCCCCGGGCGTGAGTCATCGTATTCAACCCGTCCGCCCGTCCGCCCGTCCGCCCGTTGATCTATACGACCTCCTACCCGCCGACCACCGGCTCTCCTACGACATGCTCCAGGTGCTCGCCTGCATCCTGGATGGCGGGGCGCTGGACGAATTTCAGCCCGACGTGGCCCGCGAGATGTTGTGTGGCCACGCCCACATCGAAGGCCGGCCCGTCGCCCTGATCGCCAATCAGCGGGGCTTGATCAAGGGGCAGCCGGGGGAACGTCCCCGCTTCGGCGGAATCGTCTACACCGGGAGCGCCGAGAAGGTGGCCTACTTCATCGAGACCGCGAGCCGGGAGCGGCTGCCCATTCTCTTCATTCAGGACGTGAGCGGCTTCATGGTAGGCCCCGAGGCCGAGCAATCGGGTATCATCCGGGCCGGTGCCCGGTTCGTGGAGGCGATGGCGACGGCAGTGGTCCCCAAAATCGTCCTCACCGTGAACCACGCCTCCGGCGCCGGCTACTA
>JBDTTD010000026.1:0-16941 GCA_039930805.1 Gemmatimonadales bacterium
CGGCTGGAATCGCTGTCAGCGTCGGATCGGGAAGTCGTGCGTGAGATGGCGGACCGCCTGGTACGCCGAGTGCTCTACCCGGTCAGCCGGGACCTTCGGGAGAATGAGCCAGGAGCTGGGAGTCGGGAGTCGGGGGCTGACCGCGCGAATCGCGAATAGGCATGTGGCCGGGCTCCTCAGCTCCTGGCTCCTAGCTCCTGACTCCTGTCTCCCGACTCCCGACTCGCCTGCCAGCCGGATTCAGGATGTTCCGGCACTGAGGATTGGTGCATCCCGCGCAACGCGTGAGGTACTGGCTGCTGTGAGGTAGTCCCGCCGCGAGGTGCTCTCTCACAATCTCGGCCAGCCCGTCGAGGAACAGGGGCCGGTCGTTCAGCGCCGGTGCTCGCTTGTAGTGTTGGATCCCCGCCTGGTGTGCCACCTCACCGTACTCCCGGTCGAGTTCGGAAAGCGTCTCGATGTGATCGCTGGTAAAGGCGATGGGCACAACCAGAACATGCTGGTGCCCTCTAGCTCCCAGCCGGCGAAGCACCTGCTCCGTGCTGGGCCCGAGCCAACGCACCGGTCCTACGTCGGATTGATAAGCCAGGATATAGGGGTTCGATCTGCCCAACTGCTCCACCACCCGTTGGACGCTCGCTCCCACCTCCTGTGGGTAGGCATCACCCCGGTCGATCACGTCGAGCGGGAGGGAGTGGGCGCTGAACAGGATCAGGACCCTCTCCCGGTCGGCCGGCTCGAACTGCTCCATCCCATCCCGAACCGTCTCGGTCATGGCATCGATGAAGCCCTGGTGCACCGGCCAGCGGTCGATGACGCTCCATTCGAAGGCCTGGCGCAGCCCGGTGCGCGCAGCTGCGCGCCACAGCTCATTGAGGCTCGATCCCGTGGTGCTGCAGGAGAACTGCGGGTACTGGGTGAACGCCACCGCACGCTCGACCCCGTCGGCCTGCATCGAGCGCAGCGCGTCATCGCTCTTGGGTTGGGCGTAGCGAAAGGCCACGTAGAACTTGTGCGGTGCAGTCTCGGGGGAGATCCGGTCCAGTCGGGCGACCATGCCGCGGCCCTGCGCTTCGGTATAGCGCAGGATGGGGGAGCCGCCTCCTATGCTGGCGTAGAGCTTCCGAACCCTGGGAGTTCGGCGGCGAGCGATGAATGGGCCCAGCCAGCGTTGAAACGGGAGCTGGATGATCTCCCGGTCGGCGAACAGCTCGAGTAGAAACGGCTCGACCTCATCGAGTGTGGCCGGACCGCCGAGATTCATCATGACGATTCCGGTCGGTGAGGTCGGTCTGACGTCGGTCATGGTCCAAACATAATCACGGCCGGGCCCGGCTTTCCCCGAGGAGCCCCGCCTGGAGAGCAAACTTGGTGAGCTCGGCCACGGTGCGGATCCGGAGCTTCCGCATCAGGCTCTCCCGGTGGGTTTCCACGGTACGATGGCTGATGCCGAGCTCCGCGGCCATCTCCTTGTTCGTCCTCCCCTGAGCTACGCCTAGAAGTACTTCCCGCTCGCGCGCCGTCAGGCGGGACAGCGTGCCGGCATGAGTCTCGTGCTCGCCCCTGAGCGCCTCGCGGAGCCGGCTGGCGATCGGCGGGCTGAAGTACGACTCCCCACCGCAGACGGTGCGGACGGCATTCCGAAGCTCAGCGGCGGCTGTGTCCTTCAGCAGATAGCCGTGGGCCCCGGCTCGCACGCTCTCCAGCACATATTCTGCGTTGTCGTGCATGCTCAGGATAAGAACCCGCAGCTCCGATGAGTCGTCTCGCAGACGGGCCGCAAGCTCAAGGCCGGACTCGCCCGGCATGGAGATGTCCAGTACCACGACGTCAGGCTTCAGCCTCGAGGCCAGGGCAAGCGCCTCGGTGCCGGTGGCTGCCTCGCCCACCACCTCGAAGCCCGCTTCGCTCTCCAGGACATGCCGAATTCCAGTGCGAACGATCAGGTGATCATCGGCCACCAGCACCCGTATTGGCCGGGTCACGAGCGGGCGGCGTCCGGGGCCGGAACCAGTACCTCGAGAAGTGCTCCCGCGCCGGCACGTCCTCGCAGGCGCACGGTGCCACCGAGCGCGGTGATCCGCTCTCGCATCCCCACCAGGCCCATGTGGCCCTGCAGCTCGAGCCCTTCCGGGGCCATGCCGGCTGGCAATCCGCGCCCATCGTCGCTCACTCGAAGGAGCACTCCCTCGTGGTTGATGGAGATTCCAATGTCTACCGTGCTGGCATTGGCATGCCGCAGCACGTTGGAGAGGGCCTCCTGCAGAGCCCGGAAGAGAGCAAGTTCTGCTTCCCTGGACAGGATGGGAAGTGCCGAGGGCACGGCGAGCCCGGTTCGGATGCCGCTGCGATCACTGAAGTCGGCTACGAGGGAGCGCAACGCGGGCAGCAGCCCCAGATCGTCCAACAGGGATGGCCGGAGGTCGTTGGTGACGCTCCTGATGCTCCGAATGCCGGTATCGATGAGCGACAGCACGTGGTCCAGCCGGCCGGCCTGGCCCGGCTCGGCCGTGTCTCGCACAACCCCGAGCTCCATCTTCACCGCCGAAAACACCTGCGCGGTTTCGTCGTGCAGCTCGCGTGAGAGGCGGCGGCGCTCCTCTTCGTGCTGCTCGATCATCCGGGTAGAGAGTCGCGCCAGCTCGACCGTGCGGGTCTCGAGCCGGCTGTACAGATCGGCGTTTTCCAGCGCGGCTCCAACCTGGTGGCCGAGAGCGAGAAGAAAGCCGTCATCCAGCGCGGTGAAGGGGTCGCGGGCATGTCCCACCAGCACCAGCGCGGCCACCACCCCCTGGTCCCGGAGGATGGGAAGCAGTGCGGCGTAGGCGTAGGTCGATCCACCAGGCGAGGGGTCGGTCCAGTTGCCGCTGAACTGCGGCCGCCCCGTCTGGATCACCCGGGCCAGCACCGCCGCCCCGGAAGGGGGAATGGGGTTTTCAGGCCAGGTGGCGCAGGCACCGGCGCCTCGGATGAACCGTCCGCCTTCGGTACCGACCAAGTAGAGGGCGCTGCCCCGAACCGCAGGCAGCGTCAGGGGGCGGGCCAGGAGCGCATCGAGCACATCCTGCTGCCGGCCGGCACGCTGCAGGTCTCCAGAGAGAGCCGATAGTGCCGCGAGTCCCCGGCGTAAGTCGTCGAGCACCAGAAGCAGGATCCCGGCGCCGACGGCTAGCGCCAGCAGAATGTCGAGGTAGTATCCCCACGGCGCCCAGGAGCCGCGGGCACGCAGAAACGGGTAATCGAGGTGGTGAAGTCCCCAGAGCCCAAAGGCCACCGCCAGGAGTGTAGCCCCGCTCGAGGGAACCGTACGGCTGTACCGGAAGAACACCCAGCCGGTCCACAGTGACGCCAGGCTGAGGAAAAGAACGGCTGGACCCGCGGCCCAGAGGAAGTGGTCGAGGCGGTAGATGGCGATGTACGACCACACGGGGGGAAACAGCACCAGCCCCAGATAGCGCCGGCGCCAGCGAATCTGTTGCGAGAAGACCAGCGCGGCATAGAGCAATGCGAGCGCGGTCCAGCCGGTGATCACCTGGTGCCAATAGAGCCAGCTCCAGTCTGACGAGAGCAGGAAACTGGTGATCGCGACGATCCGTAGGAGGTACAGTCCCCATGCAACGGCCCACCAGCCGAAGTACGGTTTCCGGTAACGTATAAAAAGGAAGGCGCACAGGGCGGCCAGGCCGGCTGTGATCACCGCCTGTAGGAGGGCCGCGTCGAGCTCGATCGCGCTGGCCGCAGGAAGGGTCGCTTGCATGCTGCGAAACAAACGGGAAGAATCAAGCCTGCGCAACAGCCCGTACTCCACCGGAGGTTGACATGACCCCCTGGTTCCATCGCTCGATCTTCGCTGCCCTGGCGCTGCTCGGCTCTTGCCGCTCTCAGGAGGCCGGGCGACCTGCTCGCGAGTGGGACCGGTTCGTCTCCGGATTCATCGAGACCTACTTCGCGGCCAACCCGCTGTTTGCGGTCTATCAGGGCCGGCACGATTTCGACGGCCGGTTTCCGGACTGGAGCGAAGCCGGGCTTCTGACCTGGGGCCGCAGGCTCCACCAGCTGCGCGACAGTGTGGTGGCGTTTCCAATCGACAGTAGTGATGCACCAAGGCAGTTGGAGCGGGAATACGTTCTGGCGGTGCTGGATCGTGACCTGTTCTGGCAGGAGCGGGCCGACTGGCCCCGCCGGAATCCAACCTGGTACACCGATCAGATCGATCCCAACGTCTATCTGACCCGCCCCTACGCGCCGCTTGTCGAGCGCATCCGAGCCTACACTGGCTGGGCCAGATCTCTGCCGAAGGCCCTGGGTCAGATGCGGGCCAACCTGCAGACGCCGATGCCCCGGACGTACGCGGATATCGGGCGGGGGCGCCTGGGAGGGATGGTGGCCTATCTGGAGCAGGATGTACCGATGGCCTTCGATTCCGTCAGGGACTCGGTTACTCGACGAGACTTTGCTTCAGCCAACGCCGCCGCGGTGCTGGCCCTGAAGGGAATAGACGCCTGGCTGGCAACCGAACAGAAGCGGGGGACCAACGGATTCGCCATCGGGCCTGAGCTCTTCCGGGATATGCTCAGGTCCACCGAAAGGGTCGAGGTCTCACTCGACACTCTGGAGGCCCGGGGGCGGGCGGATCTGGAGCGGAATCTCGCCGAGCTCAGGAGCGCTTGCCGGGAGTACGCTCGCGGTGCCTCGCTGCGTAAATGCACGGAGCTTATGAACGCGCACAAGCCGGCCGGCGGAGCCGTGGTCGCTGCGCGATCGCAGCTCGATACACTGGAGGCGTTCTTGCGGTTGGCGGACGTGGTGTCAATTCCGGGCCGGGAACGCGCCCTGGTGCATGAGGCGCCTCCATATCAGCGCTTCAACTTTGCCTACATCGACATCCCGGGGCCCTACGAGAAAAATATTCCCTCGATCTACTACATCGCTCCCCCGGATCCCACATGGTCAGCGGCAGAACAGGCGGCCTACGT
Organism: Gemmatimonadales bacterium; assembly: GCA_039930805.1. Classification (GTDB taxonomy): domain Bacteria; phylum Gemmatimonadota; class Gemmatimonadetes; order Gemmatimonadales; family GWC2-71-9; genus CAVVWJ01. The sequence goes on from JBDTTD010000026.1 coordinate 4,977, forward strand.
CCCCGGAGTGGCCGACCTGCTGTTCACCAGCGTGCACGAGGTGTGGCCAGGACACTTCCTCAACTTTCTGCACTCGAACAGGTCGAAATCAAAATTCGGGCAGATCTTCGTGGGATACGCCTTTGCGGAGGGTTGGGCGCACTATACCGAGGAGATGATGTGGGAGGTGGGTCTGGGCGAGGGAAGCCCGGAGGTGCACATCGGGCAGCTGTCGAACGCCTTGCTGCGCAACGTGCGGTTCCTGTCGGCGATCGGGCTTCACACCAAGGGAATGACGGTCGAAGAATCGGAGAGGATGTTTCGGGAACAGGCTTTCCAGGACCCCGGCAACTCGAGGCAGCAGGCCGCCCGCGGCACCTACGACCCGGCGTACCTCAATTACACGATGGGCAAGCTGATGATCCGGAAGCTGCGCGAGGACTGGGTCAAGGAGCGGGGGCCGGAGGCGTGGAAGCAGTTCCACGATGGCTTCCTGTCCTATGGGGGGCCTCCGATTCCGTTGGTCCGGAGAGCGATGCTGGGGAAGGACAGCGGACCGGCCTTGTAGGCGGGCCCTATTCGGAGCCCCCTCCCACGAGCACAAACGGCGCCCAGCGCGATGGATGGCCCTGGGCGCCGCCGGCCATAATCCACCGGCGCCGCACAACCAGCAATGCCTGTGCGGGCGGCACCCCCGCATGCAGTTCAGTGTAAAAGGACTGCATGAAGTCCGCCGCTGGCCGGTCGGCGATACGCCACAGCGTCACTAGAGTCGCGCGCGCGCCCGCGGCGAGGAAGGCATGCGAGAGTCCGATCACTCCTTCGCCTCGGACCCGGCGACCGAGCGCGGTCTCGCAGGCGGACAGGGTGACCAGATCTGCGTGTAGTCTAAGCCGGCGGATTGCCGCCAGATCCAGGATGCTCTCGTTGAGCACCAGGTAGGTTTCTTCCGGCCTCCGATCGCTGACTCGCGCATGGGCCGCGAAGTGGAGGTACCGATATCGGCTGGGATCGAGCTCCAGCCATTTTCGGGCCGTGGCTCCGTTGCCTACGAGGAGGTCGGCCCCCTCGGCGCGAAAGAGATTGCGAATGGCGCGCGCTTCCGGGCCCGCGTGGGTGAGCGGAGGAGGCGTATCTGGCCCCCGTTCCAGCCGGCCGCTGGTTCGGGTGGCCCGCGCGGACGAGGTGCCCAGCGCGAGCATGGTGCGGTTCCAGCCAGGCATCTTCGGCGCTTTGAGCAGGGTGAGTAATACGGTCGCCGAGGGTCCGTGGATGAATCGAGTCGTAGCCCCCCAGGGCAGCTCGCCCCGTGCGGGGATCAGCACCTCGATAGGTATGTGGCTGAGCGGCCCATCGGCCACGACCAGGATCTCACTCGCGGGGCCGGGCTCGAGCGGAGTGATCAAGCGTCCGAACGCCCCCAGCGCTGGCACCTGCCATCCCGAGTCGCGGCCCGGCCTTTCGATGCTGCCACGGAGGAACTCGACCAGGGCCGCGAGCGAATCTGTGCTCCCCAGCCGGGACGCGTGAATGGTGTCGCGCGTTACCCACCAACCGTAGACGTCGCGGTCCCCCCAAAAGAAATGAAGCAGCGCGCGGCCGGGTGCCAGTAGGTCGGCCTGGAGGGCCTTGATCGCGGCAGGTGCCGGGTAGCGACCGGTCTCCATGGCCTCGAGCCGGGTCAGCGAGTCGGTGAGCTGCTGCAGCTCGCGGTCCAGGCTCGCCTGCTCTTCCGGCCCGCTTACCGCGGCACGCTCCTCGAACCTTACCCTGAGCCTTTGCCGTATCCCCTCCAGCGGCGAGGCCGCTGGGCGGGAGGCGTCGCGATCAGCCATCACCTCGAGAAGCAGCCGGGCACGAGCACGTTCCGCCACCATAAGGGCCTCCGCCTGCCGGCCACGCCCCAGCAGCGTCCTGATCGCGCCTTCGTAAATGGACCAGCGTGGCTCGGCGACCCCCATTCGCAGGTCACCCAACGCCAGCCGGCCCCGCCACGACTCCAGCAGGTCGATCCCCTTGAGGTAGCTATCGCTGGCATCTGAGCGGCGTGCGGCCTCGAGCGCGGCGGCACGAGCCTCGAGCGCGTCGATCTGGGCGTCGGGCGCGTCGAGCGAGTCCGCGATTGCCACCGCGGCGTCGGCCCATCGCAAGGCCGCGGTGGCGTTCCCCCGTTTAACTGCCAGGCGCGACAGTGCTCCACGGCTGACTGCCCGCTGGAGGCCGAACCCCGCCGTGTCCGCCAAGGCCATGGCGGTTTTCAAGGCCGGCTCGGCGAGGTGCAGGTTCGAGTCTGCCGTCTCCAGCAAGCCGAGATCCAGCATCGCGATCACCCGGAAGATCGCGCTGACACGCCGGTTCATTGAGTTTGACTGCTGCAGGTGGTCGCGGGCCTGGGAGCGGTTGCCCGCGCTCAGGTAGAACTCGGCCAGGCTGTTGTGCGCGTAAACCATGGACTGCGTGTCCGGCAGCTGCGCCGCCTCATGCAGTGACTCGGTCATCAGGCGCAACGCGTCCGGAAGCTTGCCGGTAGACTGCCGCAGGTAGGCCAGGTTGCTCTTGAGGATCGCCCGGTTCCAGACGCTGTTGAGGCTGTCGGCCATCTGCAGGCCCGCTTGGTACATACCCTCCGCCTCGCTCAGGCGGCCAACGGCGGCATACTCGATTCCCAGGCTGTTGAACGTGCCGATCAGCAGCTGTGGAGAGTGCTGGTGCCGTTGCTGAATCGCGAGCGTTCGCTCGGCCTCGTCGACCGCGATCCGGTAGTGCCCGAGTCGCGAGTGAACGGTGCCTAGCTGGTGATGAATCCGGCCTTCCAGCTCATGGTTGCCGCTGGTAGCCGCCAATTGGAGGGCGCTGCGGCACTCGGCAATCGCCGAATCGGCCTGCCCCGTGCGCGAGAAGCGGGCGCAGCGCACCCACCGGGTCCAGCCTTGCCGTCCGGGATCGTTGCCGGCCAGCTGCATGGCCGTGTTCAACGCCACCCCCGCGCTATCGGTGCGATTGGTGCGGACGAGGGTGTACGCCCACCAGAGCTGAGCCGGCCAGAGGTTGGCGGTGTCGTGCACCAGGGCGAAGGAATCCCTGAGCTGGCGGTAGAGTGGGTGCGCCTTGAGAAACCTGCCCTCGTCTCGGAGGCTGTCCGCGGTAAAAAATGGCGACCGCGGTAGGCTCGGTGCTACGCGCGTCCGGTCCCCGCAGGATAGGAGAGCGACGAACATTCCAGTCGTCGCCGCAGCGCGAATCATCGATCCGCGCCCCCCCCGACGAGAATAAACGGAGCCCAGCGGGAGGGATGGGCCGAGGGCCCGTCTCCGGTCATCCATTTGTGCCGGACGATTCTGAGCGCTTCGGCAGGAGATTGGCCGGCGCGGAGCTCTTGGTAGAACTCGCGCATGAAGTCGGCCGCCGACTCGTCGCCGATTCGCCAGAGTGTCACCAGGACGCCGCGCGCTCCCGCGGCGAGAAAGGCGTGGGGCAGTCCTATGACACCCTCGCCGCGCACCCGGCGGCCCAAGGCAGTTTCGCAAGCAGACAGGGTCACCAGCTCCGCTCGAAGGCGCAAGTCCCGGATCTCCGGAAGTGTGAGCACCCCTTGCGACATCACGAGATGGGTACGATCGGGCTGGCGGTCGTTGACCCGGGCATGGGTGGCGAAATGCAGGTACCGGTAATCCGAGGGGCCGAGCTTCATCCAGCGGTCGATGGTGGCGTGCCGGCCCAGAAGGAGATCGGCCCCCTCGCCACGGAAGAGATCGCTGACGGCACGGGCTTCTTCTTCAGCATAAGGCAGTGAACCCGGCTCCAGGTCGTTGGCCGCCCTCAAGCTGTCGCGTATCCGCCCCCGGCCCACACTGGGATTTCCCACCGCCAGCATGGTGTGGGTCCAGGTTTCCGGGTTCCGGCCGCGGGTGAGGGCCAACAGGACTGACGCTGAAGGCCCGTAGATGAGCCGGCGATTTGCTCCCCAAGGCTCACGGGCGCCACCGGGAAGAAACACCTCGAGAGGGGTGTGGGCCAACGGGCCATCCGGGATGACTAATATCTCGTCGTCATCGATGGGGCCGAGCGGTGCTATCAGCAGCTGGTAGGCGCGCCTTGCGGGGGCCCGCCAGCTCGTGTCGGGCGTGGCGGCATTGATGGTTGCGCCAAGAAAGTCGATCAGCGCGGCCAGTGAGTCGGCTGGACCAAGACGAGCCGCCCGCACGGTATCTGCGTTGATCCGCCAACCGTAGACGAAGTCCTGGCCCCAGAAGAATGCCAACAGGCTCCGATTCTCCCCTACCAGCCGCGTACGTATGTCCGCGAGTGAAGCGGGGGCGGGGTGGCGCGCGGGCCCCCCCGGGTCATCACGTCGGGCCGCCGCTTCCAGACTCGTAAGGCTGGCACTGATCCGGGACATCTCCCGATCGAGGGCGACCTGCCGGTCTGGCTTTGCCGCATTCCTTTCTGCCAGGCGGTCACGCAGCTCTTCCTGCAATTGCGCGCTTCGGGTGGAGGGTCGGTGGGTCCCGTCACGGTCAGCCATGAGCTCCAGCAGCAAACGCGCGCGGGCTCGCTCAGCAATGCCAAACGCCTGACTATCGCGGTTTTGATCCAGCAGGATGCGAATAGTGCGTTCGTACAGGTAGCTGTAGTTCTGGCCCGGCCCCATCCGTTGGCCGCCCAGGGCTACTCGCCCCCGCCATGACTCTATCAGCTCGAGTGCGGTCAGATAGCTGGTCGTGGCATCGGAGGCGTTGCCGTACAGTTCGAGGGCAAGGCCTCTGGCCTCGAGTGCCGAGACTCGCAAGTCGGGGGAGCCAATCGAATCGGCTGCCGCCACGGCGGCATGGGCCCAGCGCAGGGCCGCTTTAAAGTCGCCCTGGTCGGCCGCAGCGTACACCAGCTCGATCCGGACGGTTTCGGCCTGGACAGCGAACCCAAGTGAGTCGGCCAAGTGAAGGCCTGCCTCCAGGAGTTGCCTTCCAGACGCGGGATTCCCGCTGAGCACCTCGATTTTGCCCAGATTGTTCAGTGCGAGGATTTGTGCGTAGGGCTGACGGGTACTTCGGCCGATTTCGAGCGCCTTCTCAAGGTGGGTGCGTGCCGCTTCAAAATTCCTGCGCTCGATGAAAATCAGCGATACGTTGTTGTGGAGGAGCGCTACTTCATTTGTATTTTGACCGACTTGATCCGCGTTCCGCAGCGCCTCGTCATACAGTTCAAGGGCCCTACTGCTGTTCGAGGTCCGCCAATGCACTTCCGCTAGTGCCACCATGACCCGGGTGGCACCATGGTCCTGCCCCAGCTCCCGGTACATGGCCAGTGCTTCCTCCATGTTCTGGGAGGCTTCGGTGTAACGACCCAGCCAATAGAAGTCGGTTCCCAGGCCATAGAGCGCTGACGCCAGCATCGTCCGCGGCGAACTCGGGAGCGCCCGCAGCCGGGCCACCGCCTCCGAATCCGCCGCCAACGCTTCACGCTGGCGCCCGGTGCCCGAGTACACCCATCCCAAGGCATAGGACACGGCGTGCTGGAGCTCTGGGTCGTCGATGTCACGGGCCAAATCGCGGGACTGCTCTGCCTCCACCACCGCGGAGTCGAACTGTCCTCGCAAACTCAGGAGGTTGCTGCTGACGACCCGGGTCCACGCTTGCCGCTTCCGATCGGCCCCGGCCAAGGCAAACGCCTGCCCGAGGACCTGGCCGGCGCTGTCCATCTGGCCGAGCCGCATCTGGCTATAGCTCCACCAGAGCTCGGCCTTCCACCAACCGGCTGTATCCCCAGCAAGGGCGAGTGAGTCACCCAGCCTGCGATAGTGTGAGACCGCAGGCTGATATTGTTCCAGCCGGCGAAGGCTGTCGGCGACGACGAAAGGTGACAGAGGGGCACTGCCGGTTCGAGGCGAGCGGCGATCTACGCAGGCGAGGAGGAGAAGTACCACGGTAAGACGCAGGGCCTTCCGTGGTGGGCGGGCTTGCAGGCCTGCGAACATTTGAGCTCAGGGCTGGGGGAGTGCCACTCGAGTCAGATCGGACCGGGTAATTGGATTGCGCAGGCGGTCGAGCGCCTGCACCTGCCAGAACATTCCGGTCTCGCGCGCTATGGCGACCGAGTCGAGCGGCACGGAGACCGATGTGTCCCTGGTTTCCCGGTCCAATGCCACCTGTCCATCGGCCCGGTAAAGCCGGATGCGGTACACGTCGGCATCCGCCACCCGGGGCCACCAAGCCTTGAGACCGGTGCTATCAGCAGCCGTGACAACGGACAAGACCGTGGCGTCGCCCCGAAACACATCTTCGGGAACCCCGGAGTTTCGCTGAAACGCGATCTGCCACACGCCGAGGCTCACGACCGCGATCCCGGCTGCCGCAAGCCCCCACCATCGCCGAGAGGCCTGTGACGGACTGACCTTGGGGGCCGGAGAACGGGCTGGTGAGTCCGCTTGAAAAGCGCTCTGCACCGCCAGCCCTTGTTGCACCAGCCCCCAACATCGCTCGCACCCGAAAAAGTGAGCTTCGAACGCCTCGGCCTCTTCCGGGCTCAGCCGGCCTGCGAGGTAGCGAGTGTCCAGATCCCTTTCGTCCGCCACATCACAGGTGATCTCATTAATGCTCATTAGTCCCAGGTTCCCGATCCCCGGCGCACGTTTCAGATCTCGCGGCTGTTGAGTAGTGCGGCCAGCCTGGCCAGCACCCGATGCTTGCGAACCCGGAGCGCCCCAGCGGTCACACTTAGGCGCCGGGCCAGAGTCGCACTATCCACTTCCTCGTAATACATCATCCGGAGCAGGTCCCGATCCTCGGGGCTCAACCGCTTGAGCGCCTCCCGCACCGCGTCGCGCTGCTCATCTCCAATAAGGGTGGTCAACGGGTTTGCGTCGTGGGTCTGCGCGTCCTCACTCCCGAGCCGCTGGAACGCACGCCCCTCCCGGCTGCTGGACCGAAAATGTTGCAGACAAATGTGATGAGCGGTCTGAAAGAGGAACGACGGAAGGGCGGACGGGTTATTGAGACGCCCCGCCCGGCAGGCTTCAACCACTCGGCGCAGGGTTTCCTGGGCTACATCCTCGGCCGCCGCGGAATCCCGCAACCGACGCAGCGCGAAGAGCCGGAGCCGCTCGCGGAACTGCCGAACCAACCCGGCCTCGTCAGGCGCGCCACCCCACACCTCCGGCACCGGCGTCGCTTCCGCGGCCGGACCGTTGCGGTAACGCTCACCCTCGATCGGTGACATGGAGATGCAAAACCAGGAAGTGAGCCGCCAGTTCAAGTACCCGATGTGATTTCCAACTTACGGCGCCGTTTCAGGTTGAACAAGATAGACGATGGATTGGGAGACCTACCATGATCAGATATGCGCTGGCCGTTGGAGCTCTGTGTGCCTTAGGTCCCCCGCTGCTGAACGGCCAGGAGCCGCGGTCGAAGCTCAAGCCGGCGCTTCCTGGACGCGTGGCTCCCGGCCAAAGGGCACCCGCACCGGCGACTCAGCCCGGATCGGTCGCGGCGGGTGCCGCCAATATCGAGCTGCCGTCCTTTAGCGGCTGCTCCCCCGCGGTGCGGAACTGGTGGAAACAACAGGCCGGGGCCGATCAGCTGGGGCGGATCTCCTGTGCCGCCGACCCCACCCGGCCCGCGATCCTCCTGGTCCACGGGCTGCACCAGGATGCGCGAACCTGGACGGCGCCGTCGAGCACCGAGTATGCGTACGACTACAAGCATCACCCTGGCAACAAGAGGATCGGCGAGACCCACGCCGCCCCGAATGCAGGCGTGTACAAGGTCGGGAAGTCGAAGTGGCTCTATGGAGACGACGACAATCGTGCGGCGTGGGACAAGGAGAACAACTGGTTCGACTTCCTCGTGGGTCAGGGTTTCACGGTGGCAACCTGGAGCCAGAAAAAGCTCACCATGGCCGACGCGATGCCCTCCGCCCGGATAGCGTTCGATTCCTTCCTCGCTCAGACCGCTGCGAGGAGTTTCGGTGCCCCGCCTCCCGTCGCGCTCGTCGGACATAGCCGCGGCGGTCTGGTGATACGACAACTGCTGAAAGAGAAGGGCAGTATGGGCAGGGTGAAGTGGGCGATCACACTTCACTCGCCTCATCAGGGCAGTGAGCTGGGCCGGACGCCGGGCAAGCTCGCTGCCGAGATCGTGGACCTGATCGACTGCTGCGCCCCCCCGATCATTACTGCCCCCCTGAAGGGGCAGCTCAAGGAGCTGGCCATCGAGGCGGTGCGGCCGATGACCAAACTCTTCATGGATGATGAGAGCAGGGAGCTCTCACCCGGCTCCCCCCTGATACGGGGCCTGGCCGAGGGCGAGAAAAAACTCGACGACGTGACCTACTACACGTTCGGGGGCACCAACCCGCGGGTCTATCGCCTGTACATCTGGCTATTCGACGCTGAAAGCGCCGTCCCGCAGTACAAGGACACGCAGCAGTACTTCGTCTGGCGCGTGAAACCGGTCGAGCTGGCCAGTGTGTCCCCGATTCTCGACAAGATCCGCGACTTCGCACCCGAGGTTGCGCCGGGCAAGGGCGATGCGCTCGTGTCCGACGTCAGCGCCCGGCTTCCGTGGTCGATCCACACTACAACGCCTCTCAACCACGCCGAGCTGCTGTGGGACAGGCCGCTCATGGCCAAGGTCGCGGCGCTGATCGATGGGCCTGTCGCCGCCCGCAGCGCTCCAGGGAGGAACCAATGAAGATCCTCAGGATCGTCTGCGGCGTGTTCAGTATCATAGGTATCGGAATGCTGGTGGCCAGCTTCTTCGTCTTCTCCAATACGACGAGCTTCATTGCCCGGGCGGTTGAGGCGGATGGAAGGGTGACCGACCTGGAGCGGGCCCGCTCCAACTCCAGCTCCGGCTCCAGTACGACCTATCGGCCGGTTGTGGAGTTCATCACCGCCACAGGAAAGCGCATCGAGTTCGTCTCCAGCGTGGGATCGAGTCCTCCGTCCCACCGCGTGGGAGAAGCGGTCAAAGTGCTGTACAACCCGACCAATCCCCAGAGTGCCAGAATCAAGTCGTTCTTCCAGCTCTGGTTCGGCTTCCTGATCGTCTTTGCCCTGGGGCTGGTCTTCGCCACCATCGGGCTCGGGATGATCTTCGTCCGCCGCCGCGGCCGAAAGCAGGCAGAGTGGCTGCGCCAGCATGGGCGCAGGATGAAGACGGCATTCAAGGGCGTCGAGCTCAACCAGTCCCTGCGGGTCAACGGTCGCTCCCCCTACCAGATCGTGTCTCAGTCCTCGGATCCAGCTTCCAACACGGTGCGGCTGTTTCAGAGCGACAACATCTGGTTTGACCCGAGTGAGTACATCAAGGGTGAGGCCATCGATGTACTGGTGGACCCGAACGACCCGAAGAAGTACGTGATGGATACCAGCTTTCTGCCGAAGCTGGACGAGTAGCGCAGCCGCCTGGGTGAGGACATCGAGGCGGTGAGTCTCAGCGGCAGCGAACAGGATGCGTTTGACCCCGAACGAGTCGGTACTGGGTTTCCCGATACGACCAGGCAAGTGGCGGTTCGGTATTGCTGGAGCGAGGCGGATTCCGAAAAGAAAGTCGGTATCCGCTGGACCAAGGGCGGCGAGATTGTCCTGAACCAGATGGACACCCTGTTGAAGGCTTCAGGCGCGTCGTCCTATGTCCTCAAGATGGCGGCGGGCTCCAAGCTTCCGATCGGTGACTATCAGGTGGAGCTGCTCGAGGACGGGGGTGCCGTCACCGAGATCCCTTTCAAAGTTGGTGCGGACGAAAGCGGCAGTGCTGAGGTGGCCACAACCGCGACCGATGCTGGCGCTGAAACTGTAGAAGTAGGCGAAGCTGGGCCGGCTACCGAACCGGTAGCAGAGGGGGCCACACCAGCGGTGGAGTCTGCGAGTCCTCCACCAAGCTCTGGTGGTGCCGTGCTCGCCCGGTACGAAACCAAGTGGCCGGGCGTCGTGGTCGAGCTGACGGAGCTGACCCGGAAGGGCAGCACCCTGTACGCCAAGTTGCGCTTCACCAACAAAGGCACCAAGGAAATCCGGCCGGAGTTCTATTACCGCGACACGTACGCGCTGGATGGAAACAACAAGAAGTACGAGGTGTTGAAAGACGAGAAGGACGCCTACTTAGGCTCGGTCGCCAGCGGCTTCACCTACTGGTGGGCGGAAACCATCGATCCCGGTGCGAGCCGTGTCGTGTGGATGCGCTTTGCCCCTCCGCCTACCGGGGTAAGGGCGGTGACCGTCCAGGTGGGCACTATGGACCCCGTTCGAAGATGTGACCATCCAGAACTAGTCGACGGCGGCGGGGTAATCGTACGCGTAAGAGGGCTCTCCCAGGCCCGCGAGGACCCCGTCGGGATCGTTGAGCACAGCGCCCATAACTCGCCCGCCGGCGGAAACCACCCGCTGCCGCGCCAGCTCTGCCGCTCGCCGGTCGGTCTGCCCCGCTCTCACCACCATGATCACCCCGTCCGCCGATGCAGCCAGCGTGGCCGCATCGGCGCTGACCAGCACCGGCGGGGTGTCGAGCAGAATTACATCGAAGTCCAGCCGCAGCTGCTTCAACAGCCCACGCAGGGTCGCCGGCTCCAGCAACTCCGGGGCCTGATGCGCATCTGCTCCGCACGGCAGGAAGGAGAGTCGATCGATGCCTGTTTTGCGTATCGCCGCGAGCCGGTGATTCACCGCCGCGCCCAGCGGGGAGTCGGCCGAGCCGGAGCGCAGCAGATCCATGAGTCCCGGAGACCTGGAAGCGCGGAACACCCGGTGCAGCCGAGGTCTGTGGATATCACAATCCACCAATAGGACCCGGGCTCCTCCGCGGGCGAACGTGACGGCGAGATTCGCGGCGATCAGAGTCTTGCCTTCCTGCGGGGCGGCACTGGTCACCACCATCGTGCAGGGACCATTGCCGCAGGAGAATGCCAGCGTGATACGCAACATCCGGAACGCTTCTGCCTCAATGGAGAGTGCACCCGGCGCAGAGAACAGGACCTCCGGAGAAAAGCCGCTCCCGTTCCCGTTCCCGTTATTTCCCTTCCCGATGTGTCCCTTCCCCGCCAGGAGCCTCGGCGTGGTGTAGCTGTCCTGGGTGAGACCCTGGATCCGCGGAATGATTCCCAGCTCCGTGGTTCCCGTCAGGTCGCGAAGCTCTTTCGGACGCCTTACCGCGCTGTTGGTTACGTCTGCCAGCACTGCCGCCGCACCCCCGAACAACAAGCCGAACAGCAACCCGAGCACGAGCGTGGCTGATCGGGGAACCCCGGCCCGGCGGTAGGGAAGGGGGGCGAGGTCGAGGATCTCGATGTCGGCGGTGCCCAAGGCTTCAGTGATGCGGGCCTTCTGGTACGCCTGGCGAAGCGCGTCCGCCGTGGTCCGCAACACCTCGACCCGGCGATCCAGAGTCGCTTCCACCGCCTGTTGAGCAGGCAGACCCTGAATCGAACGTGCCCCGCTCTCCTGTTGATCCGACAAGACCGCGATCCGTGAGTCGAGCGCAGCGATGCGGGCCTTGACCGCCGAGGCGAGCTGATTCTGGGTCGTCTCGAGCAACGTGGCCAGCTGCACCACATCCGGATTCGTGGCCCGGCTCCGCCAGGGGCCGGTGGTAAGCGAGTCGAGCCGGCTGCGAAAGTCGATCAGGCGGCGTTGAAGCTGACTCAGGGTAGAATCAGATGCCACCTCGGGCGAGAACGCCAGCGCCTGGTATGCCGCGTCGGGCGCATCCGGGCCAGCCAGCTTGGCGCGCTGCAGCAGCGCAGCCAGCACCCGGCGATCGGCTATCAGCTGTCCGCGTCGGGTTCCCCGAGCCGCTGCGTCGGCCTGCTCGGCGGAGAGGTTGTCCTTCGAGCTTCCCAGTTGCTGAGCGCCCCGAAAGGTACTGAGCTCGGCCTCGGCATCGCCCAGCATCGAGTCGGTGACCCGAAGCTGCTCAGCCAGAAACTTGCGGCGCCGGCCCGACTGTTCCTGGGCCGAATGACCGTTTGCCAGCTGGAAGAGCCGGGCCAGATG
>JBDTTD010000027.1:0-16769 GCA_039930805.1 Gemmatimonadales bacterium
TCCAGCTGCATCCACACGAAGCGGAGCGTATCGGGCGAGTTGTTGGTGTAGCGGATCGATTCGGTCCCGATGATCTGATGGCGGGCGGTATCGAGCGTGGCCTTGATAGCATAGTCGACCCGCTGTTGCCAATAGTCTCGCCCCGGCGCACCATCGGCACGACGGACTTCGTTTGGAGGGGGCAGCGGAGGCGGACTGAAGATGCCGGTGTCGGCCACCGGTGGCCGCAGCGTGGGCAACGCCAGCGGCCGGGCGGGCTGCACCGGCTTGGGGCCGGAGGAGTCCTGGGCGGTGAGCGGCGAGGCCACCAGGAGTGCGATCAACACTGGGTAACGCATGGAGTCCTTCATTCTTTCTAGAGCTTCGGCAGGGTCACCCCGGTCTGCTTCTGGTACTTGCCTTTCTTGTCGCCATAGCTGGTCTGGCAGATGTCGTCCTCGTCGGCCTCGAAGAAGAGGACCTGGCAGATGCCCTCATTGGCGTAGATCTTGGCCGGCAGTGGCGTGGTGTTGCTGATCTCCAGGGTCACGTGGCCCTCCCACTCGGGCTCGAACGGGGTGACGTTGGTGATGATACCACACCGGGCGTAGGTCGACTTGCCCACGCAGATGGTGAGGACGTTGCGCGGGATCCGGAAGTATTCCACCGATCGCGCCAGGGCAAAGCTGTTGGGCGGGACGATGCAGACGTCGCCGTCGAATTCGACGAAGCTGCGGGCATCGAAATGCTTCGGATCTACGATGACCGAGAGCACGTTGGTGAAGATCCGGAACTCGGGGGCCACCCGCATGTCATAGCCGTAGGACGAGACGCCGTAGGAGATGGCCCCCTCGCGCACCTGGCCGTCCACAAACGGTTCGATCATGCCATGCTCACGGGCCATCCGGCGGATCCAGCGGTCGGACTTGATGGACATGGGCCTCAGCGGGACAGCGGGACAGCGGGTCGGCGGGTCAGAAACAGCCGTTCCCAACTAGCGGCGGAATATAGTTGGAGACGGAACTGGTATCATCCACTTACCTACAGCCAGCCATAGGTCGCCATCTTACGGTGTAACATTGTTTAGCCACCCTCGCTTGTCCCGCTGTCCCGCTGTCCCGCTGCCGCTCCCCGCCTGTTGAATCAGCCCCAGAACCGGGTTAGCTTCGGGGAGATAAGTGAAAAAATTCACTAAAGCGGATGTTGACGCTCATGCTTCAGCCATATATCCCGCTCCTGCTGCTGATTGCCTTCGTTATCGCCAACGCGATACTGATGCTGGGCCTGTCCCATGTCCTGTCCACCTACCGGCGGACTGCCACCAAGATCGCACCGTATGAGTCGGGCATGCCGGTGCTGGGGGATGCCCGGGAGCGGTTCTCGGTCAAGTTCTACCTGGTGGCCATGCTGTTCATCGTGTTCGACATTGAGACCGTGTTCATGATCCCCTGGGCCGTGGCCTTCAATCAGCTCACGGCCATGTCCGGGGTCCTGATGATCGACATGTTCGTCTTCATCCTCATCCTGGCCGTGGGATACGTCTACATCTGGAAGCGGGGAGCGCTGCAATGGGATTGACCACACCTCCGGCGGCGAGCCGGGACGACGAGGTCACCCAGGTTTCAGCCGTCTCGCCCAACTTTGTGACCACCCGGCTCGATTTCCTGACCAATTGGGCCCGGTCCAACTCGCTCTGGCCGATGCCGTTCGGGACCGCCTGCTGTGCCATTGAGTTCATGGCAACCGCGGCGAGCCGCTTCGATCTGGCGCGGTTCGGTATGGAGCGCATGAGCTTCTCGCCTCGACAGGCAGACGTGCTCATCTGTGCCGGCCGCCTGCCGTTCAAGCTCGCGCCAGTCATCCGCCGGATCTGGGATCAGATGCCTCAGCCCAAGTGGTCGATCTCGATGGGGGCGTGCGCCTCCAGCGGCGGGATCTTCGACAACTATTCGATGGTGCAGGGCATCGATACGATCATCCCGGTGGACGTCTACGTGCCGGGCTGCCCTCCGCGCCCGGAGGGGCTGATGTACGGCATTCTCCTGCTCCAGAAGAAGATCAAGGGGGAGACTATTGCGGACGATACCCTGCGTGACGAAAAACTCGTCGGCCCATCCGGGCTCTTCCTCCGGCCGGAGCGGGTGGACGAGCTGAGCGAGCCCTTCGGAAACTCGGTTCAGCAGACCCGATCCTCTTGATGAAACGCTCCACCAGCCCCATTGTCACCCCGAGCGAGGCGAGGGGACCGTACCTCAAACGGCCCTCCGCCCCCTCGGGTACCCCTCGGGGTGACACCGGCCACTAGATGAGCACACTCTCACCGTCCGTTCCCGCGCTGCGCACCGAGTTCGGTGCCGCCATCGAGCGTCACCTGGTCTCGTCGGGTCAGACCATCGCCTACGTGACCCGCGACCGGTCGTACGACGTCCTCGCCTGGCTCAAGGACACGCCGGGACAGGAATACAACTACCTCACCGACGTCACCGCGGTGGACTATCGTGATCCCGAGCGGGCGCTCGAGGTGGTCTATCAGCTACGCTCCCTCGGCCGCAAGGCCGATCTACGGATCAAGGTGGCGCTGGATAAGCGCATCCCGCTGGAGGTCCGCTCAGTGTACGATCTCTGGCGCGGGGCGGACTGGCTGGAGCGCGAAGTGTTCGACATGTTCGGCGTGACCTTCACCGGCCATCCCGACTTGCGGCGCATCCTGATGTGGGAGACCTACGCCGAGGGATTTCCCCTGCGGAAGGATTTTCCGTTGCGGGGGCACTTCAGCCGGGCGGAGCAGACCCGCCAGGCGCTGGCGGCCAACCCCGAGGCGCACTATTCCCTGGAGGAGCTGTCCCTGGCCGATGCCTATGGTGAGCTGCCCCAGGACATGCAGGAGCGTCTGGCGCGAGGGGAGCGGGGTTTTCTGAAATGACCCTTCGCACCGTAGAGATGGCGCTGGCCACCCCCGGTGTGGACGCCGCCGGCCTCCCGATCCGGGTTCCGCTCGGTGTCGCCGGCGACGAGCCGGAGTACCGCGAGGACCTCGGCGCCGAGCGCATGCTGGTCAACATCGGGCCGCAGCACCCTGCCACCCACGGCGTGCTCCGGCTGGTGCTGGAGCTGGAGGGGGAGACCGTCAAACGCTGTATTCCCCACATCGGCTACCTGCACTCCGGATTCGAGAAGCTGGGCGAATACCGCGACTACAACCAGATCATCCCCCTCACCGACCGCACCGACTACCTCTCGCCCATGGCGAACAACGTCGCCCTGGCGCTGGCGGTCGAAGCGATGATGGGCCTGGAGCTCACCGAGCGCTGCAAGGTGCTCCGGGTCATCGCCTGCGAGATGAGCCGCATCATCTCCCATCTCGTCTGGCTCGGCACCACCGGGATCGATCTCGGCGCCTTTACGCCGTTCCTCTGGTCGTTTCAGGAGCGGGAGCGGATCTACAACCTGCAGGAGGCCTGGACCGGAGCCCGGCTCACCACCAGCCTCACCCGGGTCGGCGGACTGATGGCCGATATCCCGGACGGCTGGGAAACCGGCCTGCGCGACTTCACCAACACCTTCCCGAAGACGCTGCAGGAAGTGGATACCATGTTCACCCGCAACGCGATCTGGATCGGGAGAACCCAGGGGGTTGGTGCCCTCTCCGCCGACGAAGCGATCAACTACTCGCTGTCGGGTCCCATGCTCCGGGCCAGCGGGGTGGACTATGACGTCCGCAAGGATCGTCCGTACCTGGACTACGAGACCTACGATTTCGATGTCCCGGTCGGGGAATACGGCGATATCTACGACCGCTATCGGGTCCGGCTGGAGGAGATGACCCAGTCCAACCGGATCCTGGAACAGGCCCTCGACCGGCTGAGCCGGCTCCAGGGAGCTCCGATCAACGTCTCCGATCCTCGCGTGGTGCTCCCTCCCAAATCGCGGGCGATGAGCGACATGGAGGCGATGATCTTCCACTTCAAGCAGGTGATGGAAGGGGTGAAGCCGCCGGCGGGTGAGGTCTACATGGGAGTCGAGAATCCCAAGGGCGAGCTGGGCTACTACATGGTCTCCGACGGCACCAGCAAGCCGGTGCGCTGGAGAATCCGTCCCCCCTCGTTTA
Source organism: Gemmatimonadales bacterium (assembly GCA_039930805.1). Lineage (GTDB taxonomy): Bacteria > Gemmatimonadota > Gemmatimonadetes > Gemmatimonadales > GWC2-71-9 > CAVVWJ01. The sequence continues at coordinate 4,088 of JBDTTD010000027.1, forward strand.
TCAACCTCGCCAGTCTCCCGACCATGTGCGAGGGCTCGCTCCTGTCCGACGTAATCGCCATCAACGCCAGCGTGGATATCGTCATGGGAGAGGTCGATCGATGAGTACGACAGCGGGGCAGCGGGGCGGCGGGGCAGGCGATGGGGCTCACGGTTCCGCTCCTGGTGGCCACGGCACGGAGACGGCCCCGTACGAGCGGGTCTTCCGGGGCGAGCCGCTGGCCCGTCTGGAGCGGCTGTTCACCAAGTACCCCACCAAGCAGGCCTGCCTGCTGCCGGCGCTCTGGATGGTGCAGGAAGCTCGCGGCTGGATCTCCGAGCCGGCCATCGGCGAGGTTGCCGAGGTACTGGATCTCACCCCGGCGTACGTCAAGGGCGTGGTCACGTTCTACACCATGTATCACACCCATCCGGTCGGCCGGCACTTCATCCAGGTTTGCACCACATCGCCCTGCAACATCTGCGGGGCGGAAGACGTGATGAGGGCTCTGGTCAAGGAGACCGGCTGCGGCGAGCTCGGGGCCACCAGTCCGGATGGCAGATTCACGGTGATCGAGGTCGAGTGCCTCGGTGCCTGCGGATTTGCCACTCCGATCCTGGTCGACGACGACTTCATCGAGAGCGTGACGCCCGAGAAGGTCCCGGCCATTCTCCAGAGGTATAAGTAATGGGCTACCCACACCCCAGCCATCCCAAGGAGAACCCGGTCCTCTCCAAGCACTTTGGGGACCCCGACGCGCGCACCTACGACGGGTGGGTCAAGCGGGGTGGATACGAGGGCCTGAAGAAGGTGCTGCGCATGACCCCCGAGGCGGTCGTCGAGGAGATCAAGACCTCCGGGCTTCGGGGCCGGGGCGGGGCAGGGTTCCCCACCGGACTCAAGTGGTCCCTGATGCCCAAGGCCGACGGCCGGCCCCACTACCTGGTCTGTAACGCCGATGAGTCCGAGCCGGGCACGTTCAAGGACCGCGAGATCATGCGGTGGACCCCGCACCAGCTGCTGGAAGGCTGCGCCATTGCGGCCTACGCCATCGGTGCCGAGCGCTGCTACATCTACATCCGCGGCGAGTTCACCGATCCCTGGAAGATCATGCAGAGTGCCGTCGAGGAGGCCACCGCGAAGGGAGCGCTGGGCAGCAACGTGCTCGGCAGCGGCAAGCGGATCGAGGTGATCCTGCACCGCGGGGCCGGAGCGTACATCTGCGGCGAAGAGACCGCGATGCTGAACTCGATCGAGGGCAAGCGGGGGAATCCGCGGATCAAGCCACCCTATCCGGCGCAGGCAGGCGTGTTCGGCATGCCCACCACGATCAACAACGTGGAAACCCTGGCGGCGGTGCCGCACATCATGATGCGGGGTGGCGAGTGGTATAAGGGGCTGTCGCTCAATAATCCCAAGAGCACCGGGACCAAGCTGATCTCGGTCTGCGGTCACATCCAGCGGCCGGGGAACTACGAAGTCACCATGGGCACCCCGATGCGGGAGCTCATTTACGACATGTGCGGCGGGATGCGTCCCGGCCGAACGCTCAAGGCGGTGATTCCGGGCGGATCGTCGGTGCCGATCATGAACGCGGCGGAAGCCGAGGACTGCCTGCTCGATTATGAGGGTGTGGTGGCCAAGGGATCGATGCTCGGCTCCGCCGGCATGATCGTGATGGACGATACCACCGATATGGTCTATCAGATCTGGCGCCTGGCCCGCTTCTACGCCCACGAGTCGTGCGCCCAGTGCACCCAGTGCCGCGAAGGTACCGCCTGGTCGGTCCGGATCCTGGAGCGGATCCTGGCGGGGAAGGGCAAGCAGGAGCACTTCCAGCTGCTGCTCGACCTCTCGGACAACATGACCGGCAAGACCATCTGCGTGCTGAGCGACTCCTGCGCCGCGCCGATCGTCAGCGGAATTCAGAAGTTCCGGCAGGAGTTCGAGGCGTACATCCAGGGTGCGCGGGAGCCGGCGTTGGCGGCGGTTTAACAATCGTCGAGGGTCGAGGGGCCAGGGCCTAGCGCGTGGGCCTTCGACCCTGGACCCTGGACTCTAGACGGGAAAGGCATGACCGAAGAACTCGTAACCGTTACCATCGACGGCCTTCAGGTGAGCGTGCCGAAGGGGACGACCATCATCGAGGCCGCCAAGCAGGCCGGCGTCCTGGTGCCGCACTATTGCTACCACCCGTCGCTCCCGTCCCCTGCTCTCTGCCGGATGTGTCTGGTCGAGGTGGAGAAGGCCCCCAAGCTGATGCCGGCCTGCGTTACCACCGTGACCGAAGGCCAGGTGGTGCACGTCGAGAGCGACAAGGCCAAGAAGGCGCGCGAGGGGGTCCTCGAGCTGCTGCTCATCAACCACCCACTCGACTGCCCGATCTGCGACCAGGCCGGCGAGTGCGAGCTGCAGGACTACGTCTTCCAGGAGGGCCGGTCCGGCACCAGGTACGCCGACTACGCCAAGCGTTACAACCCGGTGGAAGACTTCGGTCCCGACGTTCTCTACGTGCCCAACCGCTGCATCCTGTGCACCCGGTGCGTTCGCTTCATGGAGGATGTGGCCGAGGATCCGATCCTCAACGTCTCGGAGCGGGGCGACCGGGCGTACATCGGGATCTCGACCGAGCAGCCGCTCGACCATCCCTGGGCCGGCAACGTGGTGGACCTGTGCCCGGTGGGGTCGCTGATCTCCAAGGACTTCCTCCACAAGGCCCGGGTCTGGGACCTGGATAAGAGCGCCAGCGTCTGCCCCGGCTGCACCCAGGGCTGCAACATCACCATCGATACCCGGGACGACGTCGTCGTGCGGCTTCGTCCGCGGCCGAATCTGGAAGTGAATCGCCACTTCATGTGTGACTATGGCCGGATGAACTACCGCTGGCTCAACCGGGGCGATCGGATCGAGGCTCCGCTGGTCCGCGACGGCGGCCGGCACGTGGCCACCGACTGGGATACGGCTCTCGATCGGTTGGGACAGCTCATTCGGGGGACCTCAGGCTCGGCCGTCGTTCTCGCATCCGGCAGGGCGTCCACCGAATCGCTCGGCCTCGTGCGGCGGATGCTCGATCGGGTAAGTGTCACCGCCGTGGTGCAGGTACCGATCGGCGAGGAGGCTCCGCTGGCTGGAATACCCAACCTGGCGCTCAGGGCGGAGCGGGCCCCCAACCTCATCGGGGCCGAACTCCTGGGTTACGGCTCGGATTGGCCCACCGGCCTGCTGGAGCTGGCGAGCGCCGGTTTGGTAATCGTGCTGGATGCAGATCTGTCGCCATCCGACCTGGCGCTGCTCGCCAAGTCTCCGGCCAGTGTGGTGGTCATGGGGACCCTTCTCGCCGAAGAGCTGCGGAACGCCGAGCTGGTGCTCCCCATCACGACCTTCGCGGAGGAGAACGGCACCTACGTCAATCGCGACAGGCGCATCCAACGCTTCAACCAGGCCAAATCACAGCCGGGCATGGCTCGGCCGGCCTGGTGGGTGGCCGGCGAGGTCATTGCCGGCCCGGGACCCAGCGCGTCCGCCCCGTCCACCGCGGCCCAGGCGTTCGAGCTTCTCGGTGAGCGCTGGCCGGTCTTTGCGGGGACCAGCTACGACGACATCGGGTACACCGGACGAGTGCTCTCCGAGCCTCAGGGGTCCGGCAGTAGCAGGCATGCCTCCCGGGCGGGGGTGTCGTGACTCCCGAGATGAAGGGGTTTCTGCTGCTCAGCGTCATCAAGATGCTGGTGGTGTTTACCATCACCATGGTAGGCGTGGCGCTGTTGACCCTGATGGAACGGAAGGTCAGCGCCTGGATGCAGAACCGTCGCGGCCCCAATCGGGTTGGGCCGGCCGGCCTGCTGCAGCCGGCGGCCGATGGGCTCAAGAACATTTTGAAGGAAGAGACCTACCCGGCCCTGGCCAACCGATGGCTCTTCGTGCTGGCGCCGGCGATGTCGTTCATCCCCGCGCTGCTGCTCTTCGCGGTCATCCCGTTCGGCGCTCCGCTCCCGGTGGACTTCGATTTCACTCTGGGCGCCCTCGGACGGTTCGTGCACCACGGTCCCATGCCGATGGTCGTGGCCGACCTGCCCATCGGATTCCTCTTCGTCCTCGCCATCAGCTCCATGGGCGTCTACGGCATCGCGCTGGCGGGCTGGTCGTCCAACAGCAAGTACGCCTTGCTGGGTGGCCTTCGGGCCAGCGCCCAGATGGTCTCCTACGAGGTGGCCATGGGGCTGAGCCTGATCCCGGTTCTTCTCATGTCGGGCAGTGTCAGCCTGTCCACCATCGTCCAGCACCAGCAGGCCGGGCTCTGGTACGTGCTGCCGCTCTTCCTCTCCTTCTTCATCTTCCTCATTTCGGGCTTCGCCGAGACCAACCGGCTCCCGTTCGACATGCCCGAGGCAGAGTCGGAGCTGATCGCCGGTTACCACACCGAATACAGCGCGATGAAGTTTTCCTTCTTTTTCATCGCCGAATACTCCAACGTCGTGACGGTCTGCGCCATGGTCACGACCCTCTTCTTCGGTGGCTGGGACATTCCGTTCACTCATTGGGATGAGGCCGGCGGGGTGCTGCAGACCATCGCTACCGCCGGGTTCTTCTTCCTGAAGGTGATGTTCTGGATCTTCTTCGTGATGTGGATCCGCTGGACCCTGCCGCGCTTCCGCTATGACCAGCTCATGGCGCTGGGATGGAAGGTGCTGATGCCGCTGGCGCTGGCCTACATCATGGTGGTTTGCGGGGCGATCTATGTGATCCGCCGGGTCCTGGGCATCACCGATCCGATTTACGAGGGGCTGGCGCTGTTCGGCCTCAGCGTGGTGCTGGCGGTGCTGGTCTTCGGCTTGCTCGACAGCGGCACCTTTATCCGAGGCTCCGCTCGCCAGCGGAAGCCTCTCAATGCGCGGGCCCAACGCGCCACGGTGACGAGCTGATGGCAATCGGCGTCAAGGTCATGAAGCGTCCCGAGCGCCAGGTGAGCTACGTGCGCGCCACGCTCAAGGGGATGGCACTCACCTTCAAGCACATGTTCGAGAAGAAGGTGACCATGCAGTACCCCGAGGAAAAGAGCACCGGCGGGGACAACGGGATGGGGCAGTGGAGCATCTCCAACCGCTGGAGAGGCACCCACCGGATGCTCACCGACGAGCAGGGCCGCTCGAAATGCGTGGCCTGCGGACTCTGTCCCCAGGTCTGCCCGGCCAATTGCATCAAGCTGGTTCCCGGCGAGGATGAGCGGGGCGATCGCTACCCGCTGATCTACGAGATCGACGAGTTCCGCTGCGTCTTCTGCGGGTACTGCCAGGAGGTCTGCCCCGAAGAGGCGATTCACGTCGGCGTTCATTACGAGAATGCGGAATACAGTCGAGACCGGTTCGTGTACGACCTGGAACGGCTCTCGTCGCAGACCCATGCCGTGTCCACGCTCTGGGACCCTAGCGATCCCAAGGGTGAGTAGATGACCGAAGTGGTCTTTTACATCTTTGCGGTGGCCGCGGTGCTCTCCGCCACGCTGTGTATTCTCCAGAAGAGCCCCATGGCCTCGGCGCTCTGGCTGGTCTCGACGATGTTTTCGCTGGCCGCGATCTACGTGCTGCTCGACGCCCAGTTCATCGCCGCCATCCAGGTGCTGGTGTATGCCGGCGCGATCATGGTGCTGTTCCTCTTCGTCATCATGCTGCTGAACCTGGGACACGCCGAATCGGACTTCCGGGGCCCGTCCTCGGTGGCCGCCACCCTGGTGATCGTCGGCCTCCTCGCGATCGAGCTGCTGGCCCTGATCCACTACACGCCTCGCCGGCTGGCCAACGAATTCTCCCAGTGGCCCACCTATACCGATCCCGCGACGGCGTTCGTGGCGGGCCAGGTGACCCAGCAGGAGGGTGCCGCCCATGGGGTGGTCATGGCGGTGGCCACTCCGCTCTTTCAGATCTATCTGATTCCGTTCGAGATCACCTCGATCCTGTTGCTGGCCGCCATCGTGGGCGCGGTGGTCCTCGCCAAGCGGAACGTCTGATGCTGCTCGGTCCCTCTCTGGCCCTCTCGGCGATCCTCTTCAGCCTCGGCGTGGCGGGAGTGCTCCTTCGCCGCAACGCCATCGTGCTGTTCATGTGCATCGAGCTGATGCTCAACGCCGTCAACCTGACCTTCGTGGCGCTGGCCCAGCTTCACGGTGCCAGCGGCTACGTCATGGTGTTCTTCGTGATGACCGTGGCGGCCGCCGAGGCGGCGGTGGGCCTGGCGATCATCATTGGGATTTTCCGGCACAAACAGTCCGTCGATCTGGGAAACATCAACTTGCTGCGAGGCTGACGCCGTGACTTCCCTCGTCTGGCTCACCGTCGCCCTGCCTCTCGCCGGTTTCCTGGTCAACGGGGCCCTGGCCATCCGGCGGCCCGCCGCCAAGGACGTGGTGTCCTTCGTTGGCGTGGGCGTCCTGGTCGGCGCCTTCGCCGTGGCGCTCGGCATCTTCGTCCAGCTCTGGCTCCATCCTCCACCCGCGCCGATCATCATCAGCCTCTGGCGCTGGCTGCCGGTGGGCCCGCTCCAGCTTGACTTCGCGTTCCAGGTGGACCAGCTGTCTGCCGTGATGCTCCTGGTGATCACCGGCGTAAGCGGCCTCATTCACCTGTTCAGCGTCGGCTACATGAAGTCGGATCCGGGGTACGCGCGCTACTTTGCGTACCTCAACCTCTTCGTGGTGTTCATGCTGGTGCTGGTGCTCGGATCCAGCTTCCCGGTCATGTTCATCGGCTGGGAAGGGGTGGGACTCTGCTCCTACCTGCTGATCGGCTTCTGGTTCAGCGACAAGGTGAATGCCGATGCGGGCAAGAAGGCCTTCATCGTCAATCGCATTGGCGACTTCGGGTTCATGATCGCCATGTTCATGATCTGGCATCAGCTGGGCAGCTTGACCTTCACCGGTATGGTGGAGCGAGCTCCCGCGGTGTTCTCGTCGGGAAGCACGATCGTCACCGCGATCACCCTCTTCCTGTTCCTCGGGTGTACCGGCAAGTCGGCCCAGATTCCGCTCTATACCTGGCTGCCCGATGCCATGGCGGGTCCCACCCCGGTCTCGGCCCTGATCCACGCGGCCACCATGGTCACGGCCGGCGTCTACCTGGTGGCCCGGACCAACATCCTGTTCGCGCTGGCGCCGCTGTCGAGCACGGTCGTGGCCGGTATCGGCGCGCTGACCGCCCTGTTCGCCGCCACGATCGCCCTGCGCCAGTACGACATCAAGAAGGTGCTGGCCTACTCCACTGTCTCCCAGCTCGGGTACATGTTCATTGCGGTCGGTACCGGGGCATACGCGTCTGGCCTATTCCACCTGGTGACCCACTCGTTCTTCAAGGCGCTGCTCTTCCTCGGGGCCGGCAGCGTGATCCAGGCCATGCATCAGGCCTATCATGTGACGCACTCGCATGCCGATGCCCAGGATATGCGGAACATGGGCGGCCTCAAGCAACACATGCCGGTCACCTTCTGGGTGATGCTGCTCGCCACGCTGGCCATAGCCGGCGTTCCGCCCTTCTCCGGGTTCTTCTCCAAGGACGAGATCCTCGCGGCCGCGTTCGCCCGGGCCGGTGACCATCCGGTCTACTACCTCTTCTACGCCATGGGCCTCGGGGCGGCGTTGCTGACTGCCTTCTATATGGCCCGGCTGATCACCATGACCTTTCTCGGCCCGAATCGAACTGGAGAACAGGAGCGGCCTCATCTCCATGATGCACCCCTGGTCATGACCGGCCCGCTGGTGGCGCTGGCCGCGCTGAGTGTGATCGGCGGGTTCCTCAACCTGCCGCCCTCGTTCGGTGGAGGCGCGCTGCTGGAGCACTGGCTCGAGCCGGTCACCGAGCCTGCGGCCAGGTTGTTCGGGCTGGAGATGCCCCACGGGCAAACCGAGCTGTTCCTGGTCGGCGGCGCCGTGCTGGTCGGCTTACTGGGCTTGTATGCGGGATACTGGGCCACCTCGAGGCACCGCACTCCAACCGCTGCTGAAGCGCCGGACGATACCGGCCTGGCTCGGCTGCTCAACCGCAAGTATTACGTGGACGAGATCTATGACGCCGTATTTGTGCGGCCGCTGGTATGGCTGTCCCGCACGGTACTGTGGAAGGGCGTGGACCAGGGCCTCGTGGATGGGGCGGGGGTAAATGGGAGCGCCAAGCTCTTCCGGGGATTGGGGTGGCTGGGAAGCCGGCTGCAGACGGGGCAGGTGGGCATCTACGTGGTGCTCTTCCTGGTTGGCGTGCTCTGGATTCTTAAATCCGTAGCCGGGTGAGCCGCCGATGAGCGACTTCCTCGCCTCGATCAGCTACAGCGCCTGGATCCTCCACGCCCTGGTCCTGTTACCCCTGGCCGGGGTGGTGCCGGTTCTCCTAGGCGATGAGCGCAGCGCCAAACGGATGGCGCTGGTGGTCACCCTCCTCGAGTTCCTCCTGTCGGCGGGCCTCTGGTGGGCGTTCGATGCCACCGACGGCGGCATGCAGATGGTCTCGAGCGCGCCCTGGATCCCCCGCTGGGGAATCAGCTACCGGATAGGCATCGACGGCATCGCGCTCTTCATGGTGCTGCTGACGACGGCGATCATGCCCTTGAGCGTGCTGGCGAGCTGGCGGCAGATCGAGGTGAAGCAGCGCGCGTTCTATGCGCTGATGCTGACGCTCCTGACCGGGCTGGTCGGCGTCTTCCTCGCCCTGGACCTGTTCGTCTTCTACGTCTTCTTCGAAGTGATGCTCATCCCGATGTACTTCATCATCGGGATCTGGGGAGGCGCCAACCGGCTCTACGCCGCCATCAAGTTCTTCATCTACACCATGGCCGGCTCGCTGCTCATGCTGGTGGCCATCGTGGTCATGGCCTGGAAGATCGGCGTCACTACCGGCACGGTGTCGTTTGCCTACGAACACCTGCTGGAGAACGCCGGCACCCTGGGGCCGGCGGGGCCGTGGCTCTTCGCAGCCTTTGCGCTGGCCTTCGCCATCAAGGTTCCGATCTTCCCGCTGCACACCTGGCTCCCTGACGCGCACGTCGAAGCCCCGACCGCGGGCAGCGTGCTCCTGGCGGCCGTCATGCTCAAGGTCGGGACCTTCGGCTTCCTGCGGTACGCGGTTCCGTTTTTCCCCGAGGTCGCCTTCTCGACCGCGGTGAGCCACCTGATGGTGGTGCTGGCGGTGATCGGCATCATCTATGGGGCGCTGGTGGCCATGGTTCAGCCCGATATCAAGAAGCTGGTGGCCTACTCCTCCGTGAGCCACCTGGGGTTCGTCATGCTGGGGATCTGGGGAGCCACCGTCATCAGCGTGCAGGGTGCGCTGATGGTGATGATCAGCCATGGGATCTCGACCGGCGCCCTCTTCCTTCTGGTCGGCATGATCTACGAACGGCGGCACACCCGGCTGATCGACGCCTACGGCGGAATCGCCCGGGTCGTCCCCATCTTCAGCCTGATCCTTACGGTGGTGGCCCTCTCGTCCATGGGCCTGCCCGGACTCAACGGCTTCGTGGGTGAGTTTCTGGTGTTGCTGGGGAGCTTCGGGGCTTATCCCTGGGCCACCGGGGTCGCCACGACGGGCGTGATCTTCGCCGCGGCCTACCTGCTCTGGGCCCTTCAGCGGATGATCTTCAACCGGCTCGACAATCCGGAGAACGAAGGGCTCAAGGATCTCTCGCGCCGCGAGCTCGCCGTGCTGCTGCCGCTCATCGTCGGTATCGTCTGGCTGGGACTCTTTCCCGGGCCCGTGCTCCGGCGGATGGAGCCCGCCGCCCGGCGCTATGTGGACGCGGTACAACCCTTCGCCGCCTCCAATGCGGCCCGCCTGGGCGCGACCCCGGCGCCTGGGGGTAGCCGGCCATGAATCAGCTCGACATGAGTACTCCAGAGGGAATCGCGCTGGGCCTGCTTCCGGAGATCCTGCTCATCGGCTGGTCCCTGATCGTGCTGCTGGTGGTCAGCTGGCGCCACGGAACGCCGGCCGATAGCCGGTTGGCCGGCTGGCTCAGCTTCGCCGGTGTGGTGCTGAGCGGGGCGGGGCTGGCATGGCTCTGGGTCAACGATGTCGGGCCCCTGGGCCTGGCCCAGATGATTGCCCTGGATCCGTTCCGCTACGCGGCGCTGGCGCTGGTCCTCCTCTCCGCTGCGGCAACCATCCTTCTCTCGCTCGGCTATCTGGAGCGGGAGGGGCTGCTGGCTCCCGAGTACTACCCGCTCATCCTGCTGGCTACCTCCGGAATGATGTTCCTGAGCGGGGCCGAGGACCTCATCGTCCTGTTCCTCGGGCTCGAGGTCATGTCGGTGGCGGTGTACGTACTCGCCGGCTACGACCGGGCCAACCCCTCGTCGGCCGAAGCGGCACTCAAGTACTTCCTCATCGGCGCGTTCGCTTCGGGGTTCCTGCTGTACGGCATCGCGCTGATCTATGGGGCGACCGGCACCACCAACCTGTCGCTGATCGGTGCCCAGCTGGCCGGCGGAGAGCTCTCACTCATGGCGGCACTCGGCCTTGGGCTGCTGCTGATCGGACTTGGCTTCAAGGTGGCAGCGGTGCCATTTCACATGTGGGCTCCCGATGTGTACGACGGGTCGCCCACCCCGGTCACCGGCTTCATGGCCACGGGGGTGAAGGTGGCGGGATTCGTCGCCCTGGTACGGGTACTGGTTGAGGCGTTCCCCTCGGCCACCGAGGTCTGGCAACCGGTCATCTTCTGGTTGGCGGTCGCTTCGATGGTGGTGGGCAACCTGATCGCCCTCTCCCAGCAGACCCTCAAGCGGATGCTGGCGTACAGCTCCATTGCTCATGCCGGCTATCTCCTGGCGGCGGTGTGGCCCGGAACCCGGATGGCGGCCGGGGCGGTGCTGCTGTATCTCACGGCGTACGTTCTCACCACGCTCGCCAGCTTTGGCTTCCTGGCGGCGCTGGGCCGGGGTGGGGAGCGGGACGTGACCTATGACGACATCGCAGGGTTGGCGGGCAGGCGCCCCTGGATAGCGCTGGGGCTGCTGGTCTGCATGCTGTCGCTGCTGGGTTTCCCCGGCACCTTCGGGTTCATCGGGAAGTGGAATATCCTGATGGCCCTCAGCGCCCAGGGCCAGGTGGCTCTCGCCGTGGTGCTGGTCGTCACCAGCGTCATCTCCGCGGGATACTATCTGCCGGTCATCATGGCGATGTATATGAAGCCGGCGGCCGGCGAGGACTCCCACGCGGAGGTGCGCCTCTGGCCGACCGCCGCCGGCGCCATCGCGGTGTCCGTGATCGCGGTGCTGCTGTTCGGGGTCTGGCCCGCGAGAATACTCGATGTGGCGCAGCGCAGCGCGTCGACGCTCCCACAGCCGTCAGGAGTCAGGAGACTGGAGTCGGGAGCCCTGACTCCCGACTCCCGACTGAACGCCCATGAACGTCCCTAAATCCATCTTCCGTCAATACGATGTCCGCGGGTTGGTCGACCGTGAGCTGACGCCGGAGTTCGCCCGGGCCCTCGGCCGCGCCTTCGCCGGTGTCGCGCACGAGCGCCTGGGCCGGCCGGCCGTCATTGCCGTCGGACGAGATAACCGCCCTTCGGGCGCCGCGCTTTCCCGAGGTGTCCGGCGAGGAATCACCGAAGCTGGTGGGACGGCGATCGACGTGGGAACCCTGCCCACCCCGGCGCTCTATTTCGCCGTCTCCGCTCTGAAGACTGATGCCGGGCTCCAGGTGACCGGGTCGCACAACCCGCCCGAGTTCAACGGCTTCAAGATGGTGCTGGCCGGCGATGCCTTTCACGGAGACGATATCCTCGGCCTGTGGGAGATCATCATGGCCGAGCGGTGGCGCTCGGGACCCGGCAAGGAGGGCTCGGATGGATCGGTTCTCCAGCGCTACCGTGACGGCATCCTCAGCCGGAACAAGCTGAAGCGCCCGGTGAGCGTGGTGGTGGACTGCGGGAACGGGGTCGGCAGCCTGATCGCGGTCTCCACACTCCAGGGACTCGGCGCGGAAGTCACGCCGCTGTTCTGCGAGTCGGATGGCAGCTTTCCCAATCACCATCCCGATCCCACCGTGCCGGAGAACCTGCGGGACCTTCAGGCCGCGGTGCGCCGGACCGGTTCCGAGCTTGGCATCGCCTTCGATGGGGACGCCGACCGGATCGGTGCCGTGGACGAGACCGGGGAGATCATCTACGGCGACCAGCTGCTGGTCATCTTCGGCCGGGATGCCGTGGAGCGATTCGGTCCCGGCACCCCGGTGATCTTCGATGTCAAATGCTCCGAGGTGCTGCCCGCGGCCCTCACGAAAGCCGGTGCCAAGCCGGTGATGTGGAAGACCGGCCACTCGCTCATCAAGGCCAAGATGAAGGAGCTCAAGGCGCCACTGGCCGGTGAGATGAGCGGCCACATGTTCTTCGGCGGCGACTACCTTGGCTTCGACGATGCGCTGTTCGGGGCGGCGCGGCTGCTCGAGATCGTGAGCCGCCGGCCTTTTGGGCTGGCTACCCATCTGGCCGACCTTCCCCGCACCTTCGCCACTCCGGAGATCAGGGTGGAGTGCGCCGAGGAGGAGAAGTTCGGCCTGGTCGAGCGGGCCGCCGCCTATTTCGGGTCCCGCTACCCGGTGAATACCATCGATGGCGTGCGAATCACCTTCCCCAAGGGGTGGGGCCTGCTGCGGGCATCGAACACGGGACCGGTGCTGGTCATGCGCTTCGAGGCCACGGACGCGCAGTCCCGCGACGCCTA